>DAIODV010000036.1:0-15742 GCA_036746615.1 Mycobacterium sp. | reverse complement strand
CGTGGTGAGGGTCGATTCGAGCTCGTCGGTCAACTCGGCGTAGTTGATCGCCCGCGAACGCTGGTCGGCGAACCGCGCGTCACCGGCAAGATCTGGACGGCCGATGGCGCGGCACAAGATCTCCCAATGCTTGGGGATGTACGCGCTGATGACGACATACCCGTCGGCCGTGCGAAACGCGTCTGACGGCTGTGTTGCGAAGCCAACACCCTTGCGGCGTTTGGCTTTTGGTGCAGTCGTGCTGGCCGTATTATTCAGGTGCACTACCAGCTGGTTGGCCTGCAGCGAGGCTGCGACGTCATACATCGCAACGCGGACGACGTCGGCCACCCCGTGCCGTTCGCGATTGAGTAAGGCGGCCACAACCGCTTGGGCCAGCACATGTCCGGTGGCGTTGTCGACAAGCTGAAACGGGATGATCTGCGGCTTACCGTCCGGCGTGCGCATCCCGGTCGTCATGCCAGCCTCGGCCGCGACCATGAGGTCTACCCCCGGCCTATCACCGTGCGGGCCGTTGCCACCGAACGCCGACACGCGAGCATAGATCAGTTTGGGGTTTCGCGATTGTAAGTCGTTGGGGCCCAAGCCCAGTCGCTCCATCACGCCCGGGCGGAAGCCTTCGAGAATGACGTCTGCGGTGTCGGTGAGCCGCAGCACCTGTTGCTTGCCCGGCTCGGTCGTCAGGTCGACGGCTACCGACTTCTTGCCGCGGTTGTTGGGCAGGAAGTACGTGGCGAGCGGCGGGCGGCCCGGGAGGACCGAGGTGATGTGCCGCGCGGCCTCTCCCTCGGGCGCCTCCACTTTGATGACCTCGGCACCCAGGTCGGCCAGTACCTGCCCAGCCAGCGGTCCGGCGACGTTCTGAGTGAAGTCGATCACCCGAATTCCGTCGAGCGGCTTGGGGCTGCCGGTCATCAGCCCGCGTCCAATGTGGCAGTGCAGTAGTAGTTTTCGGCCTCGCCGTCGTCGCGTCGGGGCACGGGCAGGCCGGCGTTCGACAACAGCTCTCCGGCGAGAGTTCGCGCCGTCCGCCAGCCGCGCTCGCTCAGGTAGGACGCGATGTCGTGACGTTCGCCGCCATACCACAGGTCATCGATATGGACGTCCAAGCCATGCTCATACCACTTCTGCGACGCGGTTTCCACGTGCTGGAAAGCATGGGGTGAGTTTCCAAAGATTTCCGCGACCAGTCGGCTACCGGCGGGGCTGAGCGTAGTGATGTTGTCCAGCAACCGATCCTGGGCCTCGGGGGGAAGGAACGCCAGCAGGCCCTCGGCGATCCAGGCGGTGGGCCGGTCGGCATCCAAGCCCGCGTGCCGAAGCGCCGCAGGCCAATCCTCGCGCAGGTCGATCGGCACCGCCCTCAAATCGACGGTCGGCTCGGCGCCCAGCGCGGCCAGCGTCGCCGCCTTGAAATCGATGACTTGCGGCTGATCGATCTCGAAAACCGTCATGTCCGACGGCCACGACAGTCGATAGCCGCGGGCATCGAGGCCGGAGGCCAAGATCACCGTCTGACGGATACCGGCCGCCGCCGCGTCGGCGACGAACTGGTCGATGAAACGCGTGCGCACCGTCAGCAGATCGGTCATCGGCTGCATCCCCCATGGGTGATCGGGGATGTCGACCTCGGCCGCGTCGAGTTCGCCTGCCGCCCAGCGGGTGAAGAAGTCGACGCCGACCGCATCCACCAACGGTCGCGCGAACGGGTCGTCGATCAGTTGAGCCTTGCTGGCACGGGCTCTGCCCGCGGCCACCATCGTGGCGGTCGCACCTACGCTGGTCGCCAGATCCCAGGTGTCATTGTCGGTACGCGGCATCGTTTGGCCTCCCGTGGGTTACGAGGAATTATTTTACGTCGTTGCACCAGAAGCAGTTTCGCGTAGGCCTGCGCGCTCGACGCTGAGCAGGCTAGCGGTGTGATGTTCTTCGCGGTAAGCCTCGCCGCCGCCGTTCAATCCGAACAGCCGTTTGCTCCACAGCAGCCAGACGACGGCAACGATGTTGATTACGAGCGCGATAAAGCGAAAGGCGGTGATCTTCTCTGTTAGCTCATAGATTTCCAGAGGAAGGAAAACGCTGGTCGCGATCACCGCGAAGTACTCGCCCCACCGCTGCACGAGCCATAACCCGACCGCCTCGATAATCTCGATCACCGCGTAAGCGATAAGGCCGATACCAATCCAGGTCAACGTTGACGACGACAGCGCGAACGCTTGCGCGATGTGGCGAACGATCTTGGAGTGGTCCGGATTAAATCCGATCTGATTCGCCAACGGTTTCAGCAACGGCAGGTCTTGCTCGAACGCGTGACGCAACCGCTCGCGTGACCCGGTGACCTTGAACACGCCGGCGGCTACCAACAGAAAGATCACGGCGCGAATCGCGCGTTCGACGGCCAGCGCACGCATCAACGTCCGGTCACGCAGCATTCGCCCGCGGGGGATCTCCGGCGCGGTGTTGGCCGGGCCGCTGTCGCGGGGCGGCCCCACGACGAATGTTTCGCACCGCAAACACCGCCACGCTTCCCCAGCGGGGGTGTCGGCCGTCAAGCGTTCCCGGAGGTCCGGCTCATCAGGCGCGAACGTCGCATGTCCACGCAAGCCGCACGAGCGCAGAGCAAAATCCACCATAGGAGCACGGTAGTGTCACGGCGGTGCGGCCCGCAGCAGAGGTCAGGTCGGCGACCGAGGATGACCTGGCCGAGGTCTGCAAGATCGTCAACTACTTCATTGAAAACTCGTTCGTCAATTTCCGGACCGAGCCACAGGACGTCGACGAATGGCGCAGCGACTGGAAGCGGCTGTCCTCGCGGTTCCCCTGGTTGGTAGCGGTTCTCGAGGACCGCGTTGTCGGCGTGGCATATGCGGCGCCGTGGAGCGCGCGGGCCGCATATGAGTGGACCGTCGAGGCCACCGTCTATGTCGATGCCTCGAAGCAGCGTCGCGGGGTAGGCGACGCGTTGTACGCCGAGTTGCTCGGCCGCCTGCGCCAGCAAGGGTTTCACAGCGCCGTAGCGGTGATCGCGCTGCCCAACGAGCCCAGCGTGCGCCTGCACGAGCGACATGGGTTCGTTCAGGTAGGGCGCCTGGCCGAGGCCGGATACAAGATGGGCGCCTGGCATGACGTCGGTTTCTGGCAGCGCACGTTTACCATCGCAAGGTGACCAACTTCGAGCCGGTGGGTACAGCAGCTGGGCTGGTTGACGACGCCTGCTGCGCGTCACCGTCGTTGCAGCGTGATGCTGCCTGGCGGCGTCGTGCGCGGTGGGCGTGGTGGTTGGCGTGGGTCAGCATGGCCGCGATGCTCGCCGAGGGTGTGATCGGGCTGTGGCAGGGCCTGGCCGCCGGGTCGATCGCGCTGACGGGCTGGGCGTTGGGCAGCATGCCCGAGGCGCTGGCCAGTGCCATGGTGGCGTGGCGGTTCTCCGGCTCGCGGATATTGTCCGAGACGGCCGAACGGCGCGCTCAGCGCGGCGTCGCCTTGTCGTTCTGGTTGACGGCGCCCTATATCACCGCGGAATCCCTACATCACCTGTTCGGTGAGCACCATATGCATACCTCGGTGATCGGTATGGCGTTGACGGCCGCGTCGCTGGTGTTAATGCCGATCCTGGGCCGGGCCAAGCACGTGCTCGCCGTGCAGCTGGGCTCGGCGGCCACCGCTGGCGAAGGCACGCAAAACTATCTGTGCGGCGCAATGGCCGCAGCGGTCTTGGTTGGCCTTGTCGTCACTGCCGCCTGGCCGGGCTTCTGGTGGTTCGATCCGGTCATCGGGCTGGGCATTGCCACCGCCGCGATCTGGCAGGGCGTCAAGGCATGGCGCGGCGAGGACTGCGGCTGCTAAGTCCCGTGGGCAGCATCCCAGGTGCCGGGCATCATCGGCATGCGTGGGCCGCTGCCGAATTCATCGTCGGCCAGCGTGGTTAATCCCGCCGCCGTGCTCGCGGATTCGTCGGGCGCGGTACCGGCGAAACCGAGCGGCCCCGAACCCGTATCCGAGGGCAGCGCCGTCGGCTCCGGCTCCAAATCCATATATTCGAAACCGCGGCCCAGCATGTCCACCTTGGCTCGACGGCGTCGGTGTGCTTTGGCCGGTGTTTCGGGACCTGCGGCGGCTGCCAGCGCCGCGTCCGCCGCGGGCTCCAGCCTCTTCGTCGTTGCGTTGGCACTTGCCGCCCGTCGCGCGGCCGCGGTCAGGCCACCGACCATGTACGCAAAACCCTGCGCCGCAACCACTCCCGGCGGTGCTGATGGTGTCGGCGGCGGGGCTCCAAAGGAGGGCGGCGAAGGCGCCGCGGCGGGTGCCGCAGCCGGTGCCGGCGCGGGAACCGGAGCCGGAATAGGTGTCGGGGTCGGAGCGAGTCCCAACGCGATCGGCGGAGGGATCGAGGCGATGGGCATTGCCGGAATGCCTGCCAGCCCGGCCAAACCCGCCAAGCCCGCCAAACCGCTCGCCCCTAACGGGACCACAGCCAGTGGAGCCAGCGGAACGGTCAAGAGCGGCAGCAACGTTGGGATCAGCACCAGAGTCTGCTCGAGCAACGTCTTCAGCAATGCAATGGTGTCGGTGATGACCGTACCGATGGCTTCGACGGTGGTGAACAGCAGGGTGAAGCCGATGGTCGCGGGATTTCCCGACGCGAACGCCGCGCTCAGATCCGCACCGATAAATGCGAAGGTCTCCGACAGGAATGCGACGTATGAACCGATATCCATCGGATAGCCAAGGGCGAACGCGATATTGAACGGGTTGAGGAAGATAAGCGGATTACCCAGCTCGGCCAGATAAGGATCGAATCCGGAAAGAAGCGACGCCAAGTAGGGGTCGTTCAGCAGGTTGTTGATCAGCGGCTGCAAGACGTTGTTGTAGAAGTCGGTATACCCGGTGTCTTGTAACCATTGCAGCCATTGATCTTCCGTGTCCGGCGGTAAGGGGTTGGAAGCCGCTGCGGCCGCAGTGGATTTCACGACCTGGGGTGCCGGTGGGGTCTGCGGTGAGGCCGCCACCGCCGCGGTGGCCACACCCTCGTAGGTGCTCATCACGGTGGCGGCCTGCACCCACATCCGCGCATAGTCGGCTTCGTTGAGTGCTATCGGAATCGTGTTGATACCAAAGAAATTCGTCGCCAACAGCACCCCGTGGGTGGCGTGGTTGGCGGCCAGCTCGCCCAGTGTCGGCATGGCGGCCAGCGCGGTGGTATAGGCGGCGGCCGCGGTTTCATGTTGCGCCGCAGTCGCAGCGGCGTCGGCGCCCGCCTGCATTAGCCACGCCAGATACGGCGCATGGGCGGCCACATACACTTCGGCGCTGGTTCCCTGCCAAGCTCCGGCCTGCACGCCATTCAGCACTGCGGTTAGTTCTGCAGCAGTTTGGGCGTATTCGGTACTCAACGAACTCCACGCCCCTGCAGCAGCCAGCAGCGAGCCGGGGCCTGGGCCGCTGCTCAGCAGCGCCGAATGCACTTCTGGCGGTGCAGCCATCCAGATCGGCGCGCTCACCGCTGTGCGCTCTGCGCCAGGCTGCAGTCGCCGCACAGGCCGCCGCGGGCGGTGCGGTAATACAGGCAGCAGCTGGTGCGACGGTAGTTTGTAGCGTTGAAACGTATTGCGTCCGCGAGTCGTTCGTCAGCACACAAGCTGCGGGCCAGTTGCCATCCCTGCCCGGTCGCCATGTCACGGTCGATGACTCGCGCGGCGCCGAGCAGTGCGGACGCCGTATTGCCACGCAACAGCTTGTCCGAAACCGGCGCGACTCGGCGCAGCGCAGCGGTAAGCGGTGCTAGATGTTCGGCGAGGACGACGTCGGCCAGCAGCTGCTGCAAATCGCCATCCTGCCAGGCAACGGGATGTTCGATGTGCAGCTGTATTCGGCCGTCAGCCTCGCGAAACAGCAGGCGCTCGGCGTTTAGGTCGGGCACCAGCTGCTGGCCGACCAGGGCGCCCAGGCCGATCGACCACAGTCGCGCGGCGAAGCCGAAGAAAAACGTCGACGCGGCGACCCGCTGTTCCGCGCCATCCATGACTGCCTGGACGCGGCCGACGATGTCGTCGAGCAGTGCGGTGTCGGTGTATAGCTGCTGTACCGGGCGCCAGCCGTCATCGTAGGAGCCGGTACTAATCGCGAAATATGGACTGATGTTGGCGAGTTCGGCGAACAGCGCCACGCAAGCACGACGTGACATCGGCGTTCAACAGCTCTCTCGGGGTCGACCGCCCCGGTTCGCAGGATGCGATGACGCGAGTGTCCTGGCTCTCGGATCGCTGCTCGCCTCGCCTTCCAGCTCCTAAAAGCACGAGCCGTGGCTAGTGAGGTTCGCTCCCCGATGACAGTGGCGGGACCGCGCCGGATTTGCACCGGCTTCCTACATCGTTATCGCCTTACGTGCGACATTGTCGCATGAGGCTGGTCCCAGCGGTGCCGAATCACCCCGCGCTGGCGCTCAACGCGTCGACCGCTGCATCGATGTTCGGGATGACCGCCGGACCGTAGCGGGCGACAAGCTGCGCAAGGGAGCGCGCGAGGTGCGGCCCCACAGCGTCGGCCAGCAGCACCTCTTCGGCGATCACGATGCCACCGACGATGTGTGCGGCGTTCAATCTGTTGTCAGGGGTCACCTCGTAGCGCCAGTCCCCGATCTGCAGCCGTGCGGGTTGGGACCGGAACACCCCCCGGCGGGCGGGGGTGTGACCGACGCCCGGGACCCCGGCAAAGACATTGATCACCAATGCGATTCCGCCCGGTCCGGTCAGCGCGCGGCTGACGGTGCGGCTCACGCGGTCGGCGTCGAAATCCGCCATCAGTCGTTCATGCTGAGCACGAACGACGGTGCGATGGTTTCGGCTGTGCCGCTGCGACGCACCGCCGTTCCGGCTGCGTAGAACTCCACCGTGTGGTAGCCCCACGCGTAGTTTTGGATGTCGAAATGCACCCCAACGACACCGGCTGCCCCGTCGCGCTCGGCTTCGCTCTGCATCCGCGACATGGCCGACTCGCGGGCCTCATAGTTGCCCGTCGTCCACTGCGGCATTTCCATATTGCGCCCCATCTGTCGAAGCGTCTGCATAAAGCCTTGCGCGGCAATGTGAAAGACGCAGTTGCCCATGACGAACGCCACTGGTGCATAGCCCGATCGGAGCAAGGTCACCATGTCCTGTCCGGACAGATGGCTGGAGAAGGCTTGCCCGTTCCCGCGCTTGAATGCTCCTGGTTTCGGGGTATAACGGACCGCGGTGCCGACCGCGATGAACTCCAGATGCTCTGATTCGGCGCCGTGCGGGCGCCATTCCAGCCGGACACCGACCACTCCGTCGGCCCCCAGCGCGTCGGCTTCCGCTTGCATCCGGGCCATGGCATTCCACCGCGCCCGATAGGTCGCCTCGGTGAGTACGGGCAGCTCGGATTGTTGCCGGATGCCGGCGAATTGGTAGCCGACGTGGTAAACCGAGACCCCCATCACCAGATCGAGTGGCTCGAAACCAGATCCGTGCAGTAGCGCGAACTCGTTGATCGACAGGTCTGACGTGAAGACCTTGTCGGCATGCGACAGCCGTTCGCTGGCAACGGGGTCGAGCGGGGTGGATGACACGAGCGTATGTCCTTTCGCCGGTTGCGCACATCGTACGAGGCCGACGTCGGAGCGGTGGGCGCTTGCTTATTCCAGGCGGTAACGAATCAACCGAGAACTGTTTGCGACGACGGCCACCGAGGACGCGTTGTGCAGAATCGCGGCGAGCACTGGCGACAACGCGCCGCCGGCGCCGATCAACAGACCGGCGGCGTTAACCGCGATCGACATGCCGTAGTTCTGCCGGATCACGTCGACCGCGCGGGCGCCCAAGTCGCCCACGTCGAGCAGGCGGTTCAAATCGTCGTTGGCCAAGGCGACGTCGGCGGTCTCGACGGCGACGTCGGTGCCCGCCAGCCCCATCGCGATGCCGATGTTGGCGGCCGCGAGTGCCGGGGCGTCGTTGATGCCGTCGCCGACCATGCCGACGATGTAGCCCTCGTCCTGAAGTTGGCGTACCACTTCGAGTTTGTCCTCGGGCAGCACTTCCGCGCGCCACTCGTCGATGCCTAGCTCGCCGGCAACCACTGTGGCGATGTCGGGGTGATCACCTGTGAGCATCACGACTCGGCGGATCCCGTTGGCGCGCAGCTTCTTCAGCACATCGGGCGCTTCGGATCGGACTTCGTCGCGCAGACTGATCAGGCCGACAAGGGTGCCGTCCACCGCGAGCAGCAACGGCGTCTCGGCCTGGCGGCGCAGCGTGTCGACCCAATCCGATGCCTTCTTGGAGACCTTGACATTTTCCGAGCGCAACAGTGAGGGACTGCCCAGCAGCAGGGTTCGCCCGTCGGCCCAGGTGCGCATGCCGAGGCCGACCAGCACCTCGCATTCCTCGTGGGGGGGAATGATGATGCGACGTTCCTCGGTGGAACGGATCACGGCTTCGGCCAGCGGGTGGCGGGAGTGGAGCTCCGAGCTGGCCGCATAGGCGAGCACTTGCTCTGGCTGCCAATCCTTATGTAACGCAATAATATTCGTCACCACTGGACGCCCGACAGTGAGGGTGCCGGTTTTGTCGAAGACGATCGCGTCCACCCGACCGGCCTGCTCGAGGTGCGACCCGCCCTTGATCAGGATGCCGCGGCGCGCGCCATTGCCGATCGCAGCGCTGATCGCGGTCGGCGTCGCGAGGCCCACCGCGCACGGGCAGGCGATCAGCAACATCGTCATCGCACGACGGACGTCTCCGGTGATCGCCAGGGCGAGCGCCGACACGACGAAAGAGATTGGTACGAAACGACGGGAGAAGTTCTCGCCGACGGTTTGGATTGGTGCCCGATCGTGCTGCGCCTCTTCGACGCGGGTGATGATGCGGCCGATCGTGGTTTCATTGCCGACGGCGCGGGCGCGAACCACCAGTCGCCCCCGCAGCACCACCGAGCCGGCGTGCACTCTCGATCCGGCCACGATGCTGACCGGCAGCGTTTCGCCGGTGATCGCCGACTGGTCGACAACGGCCTCGCCGTCGACCACGTCGCCGTCCACCGGTATCGCTACGTGGTCGTGGATCACCACGTCGTCGCCGATCTGGATGGTGTCGATCGGAACCTGAACCTCGTTGCCTTCAACGCTGACCCACGCCGTGTCGGCTGTGCCGCGCAGCAGATCGGAGATCGCCCGCCGCGTCCGTCGTAGCGTCAAATCCTGAAGGTACTCACCGATATTGAGCAGCCACAGCACGGTAAGTGCGACGACGTTCTCGCGCAGCACCAGGCTGGCCACCGTCGCCGCGGTTACCAGCGCATCGGTGCCGGCGCGTCCGGACCGCAGCGAGCGCAACGCGCCGCGCAGGAACGGATAGCCCATGAACACCGTCGCGCCGGTGGCGACCAGCTGCCCGCTCGGCCCCAGCAGCGGCGGTCGGTTGAACGCATAGCGGCGCAGCCCGAGTAGCGCCAGCGCGGCGCCGCCGATCACCATGCGCAGCACCTCGGTGTTGCGAACATCGGACGATCGCGGTGTGCGAGCCGGGATTAGTTCGGCGGCAACGTGTTCGGCGGAGGTGATGGCCGCGAGTACCGCTTCACGGTCGCAACGCCTCGGCGAATACCACACGACGACGGAGCCGGTGTGGGGATAGGCGTGGACCGCCCGCACTCCGTTCTGCTGGTCGACCGCCTCTTCGACCGCGACGGCGCGTCGTGAATTCGAACGCACCCAGGGGACCTGCACACGCATCCGTCCGGCCGCGTCCGAGACGACGCGCACGTCAGTGCTCGTGGTCGTGGTTGCCGATCGCCGGAGGCTGCGCCTCCTCGCCGACGCGTTCACGGGCTTCGGCCACCACGTCGGCCAGCTTCAGCCGGGCGGACTCAGCGGCTTCCTCGGCGCGACGCGTTCCGCGCAGTCCCCACTCCGTTGCGGTCACGGCGGCGTCGTGAAGTGGAGCCTTGGCCAAGGCCTTACGCACAACCTCGTAGGCGCTCACCCCGACCAGACCGGTGACCACCGTTCCGGCCGCCTTCCCCAAAAGCCCGTGCACCAACATCGAAGATAACCTTTCTACGTTGCCGTGCCGCCCAACCTAACATAGAAATATTGCGATACCAACATGTGTTAGCCAGCACCGTGAATATGGGAACACGTTGGTATCCTTTTCCCATGAAAGCAGTTGTGGATGCGGCGGGCCGCATCCTCGTGCCTAAGCCGTTGCGTGAGGCCTTGGGATTGCGAGCGGGAGCCACGGTGGACATATCACGCTATGGTTCTGGGCTTCACCTGATCCCGGCGGGACGGACCGCGCGTCTTGAAGAAGAGGACGGCGTGCTTGTGGCCAACGGTGAGACCAGGATCGACGACGAGGTCGTGTTCCGCCTCATCGACAGCGGCCGGAAGTGACATCACCGCTGGCGGTGGACACCAGCGTCGCGATTCCATTGCTGGTACGAACCCATGCTGCGCACGCTGCGGTTGTCAAGTGGTGGGCACGTCGTGAGATCGCGCTGTGCGGCCACGCCTTGGCCGAGACCTACTCGGTGCTGACCCGGCTACCAGGCGACCTTCGACTTGCGCCGATGGATGCCGCACGGCTTCTCACCGAACGCTTCGCGCCGCCATTGTTGTTGAGCCCCCGCACGGCCAAGCAGCTGCCAAACCTACTGGCCCAATTCGACATTGCCGGCGGCGCGGTCTATGACGCCCTGGTGGCACTGACCGCTACCGATCACCGAGCCGAACTGGGCACCCGTGATGCCCGAGCCAAAGATACCTACCAAAAGATTGGCGCCCTCGTCGTTCTGGCCGCGTGACGTCCCGAGGGCTACTGGTCTAGAACCCGGGTGACTTTCTCGGTCTCAATCCGGCGTGGCAGCGCCGCTGGATCCGGATTGGCCACCTGCACCAGCGACCCGCCGATCGACATGATCGCTAGCAGGCCGTCGATCACGGCGTCCGGGCCGTTCCACGACGCAATCGACAACACGCGATCGCCTGGCGTCAGACCCTTTGCGGCCGCGGATGTTTGGCAGGCGGCCAGTACCTCGTCGACGGATCGGCCGGCCAGCGCCGGGCCGGGGTGGCGTTCGGCGGCGATCTGGTCGCCATGCACGCGCACCGCGGTCGCATAGTCGGTGACACCGATCGGCAGATCGGCGGCGGGGCGACCGAATGGATCCAGCGACAGCACCGCTACCTCGCCGGCGCCGGTCGCGTCGGCCTCATCGATCCGGTCGGCCGTGCACAACGCGATGTCTGCCTCCGGGCCGTCGCCGAGCACCACCTCCGCGCCGATCCACCACGCGCCCAATAGCACCGCGGCGGTCTGCCAATGCGCCGGCAGCAACACCGCCACGCGGCTGGCCGGCCCGCCGCCCAGCTCGTCGCGTAATAGGTTGCCTGTCTTGGCAGCCCAGTTGGCCAGCGTCACCGCGGACAGCTCGATGCGCTCGCCGGTGGCGTCGTCGTAGTAGGTGATGCGGGGGCCGACCGGATCGGCGTCAAGCATCGGGTCCAGCAGCGCCCCGCTGAGCGTGCTCAGTTGACGCACTCGGGGTGCTCGGAGCCGGCCGTCAGGATCGGCGAGGGCGGGGGCGCGGTGTTGTTGGACGAGTCGGAGTGTGACGAGCCGGCCGCTGTGGCAGTGGGGCCGTCGCCCAAGCCCGCGCCCGGACCGGTGTAGTCGTTGGCCAGCACTACCCGAACCGTTCCCGGCGGCACCGATGCATTGGCGATGACCGGCAGTCCGCCCAGATCTTTGGCCACCGCTTGAGCGCCAAGATCGTCGGCCTTGGCGGCTTGCACCTGGCTGGCCGACACGTGGGCGGCGTCGTTGTTGCCGACGGTGCCTGCAGCAAATCCCTTGGCGGTCAAGACTTCTGACACTGCTGCTGCGAGCCCGTTGATATCGGTGTCATTGAATACGTTGGCCGTGGTCTTGTCGGGCGCGTAGGCCAGCTCCTCGGTTTTGCCCTGCGCCTGATCGTGCAGCAGACCCGCGACCCAGTCTTGCACCTGGTGGGGATCGATCCGCACGACGCTGTGCATGCCGTCGTCGCTCCAGCCGGACTCGTCGAGCACAGGGATCGTGGCGAACGCGATCTTGCCGGCGGCCAGCTTCTGCAATTGGTTCACGAAATCCATGATGTCCCAACCCGATGACAGCACCACCGAGCGCTGGATGGCTTGCTGTAGCCGGTTCATCGTCGCCGGGCTCGACAGTGTCTTGCCGGAGATCACCTGGTGGGCCAGCGAGGCCATCACCACCTGCTGACGCACCACCCGGTCCAGGTCGCCGCGGGGCAGGTCATGGCGTTGGCGGACAAAGCTCAGCGCTTGCGGGCCGTTGAGCTTCTGCCAGCCGGCCGGAAAGTCAGCACCCGAAAGAGGTTCGTATACAGGCTCTTTGAGGCAGACGTTGACACCGCCGAGAGCATCGGTGATCAACGCGAAGCCCAACAGCCCGATCTCGGCGTAGTGGTCGACGGTGACACCGGTGAGGTCGGCGACCGTTTTGATCAGCGCCTCACGGCCGGCCTCGGTTCCCTCGGCCTCGGCCTCGGCGGCCGCGACCCCGGATTCGACCAGGCTCACCCGCTTCTCTTCCTTGGTCTGGCCGTAGACGCCGTTGATTTTGGTCTTGCCCAGGCCGGGCGCCGACACGTAGGTGTCACGCGGAATCGAGATTGCGGTCGCCGATTTCCCGTTGTTGGGGATACGCACCAGGATGATCGTGTCGGTATTGGTGGCGGTTTCGTCGCCGGCTCGCAGCGCCGCCAACTCCTGGGCGCTCAGGGGGTTGCCGTGGGCGTCGGTGCGGCTGTCCATGCCGACCAGCAGGATGTCGATCGCGCCGTCGTCGCCGCCTTGGCCCAGCGACGGTGCGAACACGTGGAAGATGCCGTCCTCGAAGGAGCGCACCTTGCCCCATGCCACCCCGGTGCCGAGCACAACCGCCACGGCCG
The DNA here is from genome assembly GCA_036746615.1 of Mycobacterium sp. GTDB lineage: Bacteria > Actinomycetota > Actinomycetes > Mycobacteriales > Mycobacteriaceae > Mycobacterium. The sequence continues at coordinate 2,773 of DAIODV010000036.1, read as the reverse complement.
CCACGGTTGCAATCACACGAGCCACGCGATTCACAGGCATCCCACCAGACTACTTTCGTCACAGCAGTATCGCCGGTACCCGTGACTTCGGCGTGCCAGACTCTTGGCCATGCGGATGGTGATTACCGGGGCCGGTGGGCAGCTCGGCGGGTTCTTGGCGGCTGAAGCGGCCCGGCAGGGACACGAGGTGCGGGCATTCACGTCGGCGCAGTGGGACATCACCGACCCGACGGCGGCCGATGGGATCGTCACGGCCGGCGACGTGGTGGTCAACTGCGCGGCCTACACCAATGTCGACGGCGCCGAAAGCGACGAGGAACGGGCCTATGCGGTCAATGCCGCCGGTCCCGGGTACATCGCCCGCGCCTGTGAGCGCGTCGGCGCCCGGATGATTCACGTGTCGACCGACTACGTGTTTGACGGTCAGGCGTCTCGTCCCTACGAGGTTGACGACGAGACGGCGCCGCTTTCCGTGTACGGCCGCACCAAACTCGCCGGCGAGCAAGCAGTGCTGCCGGAAGCTACCGTGGTGCGCACCGCCTGGCTTTACACCGGCGGGGAGGGCAAGGACTTCGTCGCGGTGATGCGCAGGCTGGCCGCCGGCGACGGTCCGGTCAAGGTCGTCGACGATCAGATCGGCTCGCCGACCTACGTGGGGGATCTGGTCGGCGCGCTGCTGCAGGTGGTCGATGCAGGAGTGCATGCGCCGCTGCTGCATGCCGCGAACTGGGGAGCGGCCAGCCGCTTCGATCAGGCCCGCGCGGTGTTCGAGGGCGTCGGCGCCGACCCGGAGCGGGTGCTGCCGGCGAGCACTCTCGACAATCCGCGGCCGGCATCGCGTCCGCCCTACTCCGTGCTGTCGTCGCGGCTATCCGAAGAGGCCGGGTTGACGCCGCTTCGGCCTTGGCGGGACGCGCTTGCTCAAGCTCTGACTGCGCGCCCGTTACCCTCTACGCGTGAGTGACGTCCTGCCGGTTGTGACGGTGACCTATTCCCCGGGCCCGCATCTGGACCGGTTTTTGGCGTCGCTATCCCATGCCACCGACCGGCGGGTGAGCGTGCTGATGGCCGACAACGGCTCCACCGACGGGGCGCCGCAGGCAGCGGTCGAACGCTATCCGGGTGTGCGGTTGTTCTCGACCGGGTCCAACCTCGGCTACGGCGGCGCGATCAACCGCGCAATAGCCCTGCTTTGTCAAGAAGGGGCGGGTGACGAGTGGATTATGGTGGCCAACCCCGATGTGCAGTGGGGACCGGGCAGCATCGACGCGCTGCTCGACGCTGCAGGGCGGTGGCCGCGTGCAGCGACCCTGGGTCCGCTGATCCACGACCCAGACGGATCGGTCTACCCGTCGGCCCGCCATCTGCCCAGCGTGATCCGCGGCGGCATGCACGCCGTCGTCGGGCCGCTGTGGAAGAACAATCCGTGGTCGACGGCCTACCGCCAGGAGCGGCTGGAGCCCAGCGAGCGGCCAGTCGGCTGGCTTTCGGGGTCGTGTCTGCTGGTGCGTCGCGCTGCCTTCGAGCAGATCGGCGGGTTCGACGAGCGCTACTTCATGTACATGGAAGACGTTGACCTAGGCGACCGATTAGGCAAGGCGGGCTGGCTGAACGTGTATGTGCCGTCGGCCGAAGTGCTGCATCACAAGGGCCACGCCACCGGCCGCGAGTCGGCGACCAACCTGGCGGCCCACCACAAAAGCACCTATCTCTATCTCGCCGACCGGCATGCTGGATGGCGGCGCGCCCCGCTGCGCTGGGGCTTTCGGGCCGGGCTGGCGGTGCGTTCGCGGCTGATGGAGCGCGGTGCACGACGAGAGGAGCGGCGCCGGTGACTGGCGTTGATGCTGTTGTCTTGGTGGGCGGCAAGGGAACTCGGCTGCGGCCGTTGACACTTTCGGCGCCCAAGCCGATGCTGCCCACGGCCGGGCTGCCGTTCCTCACTCATCTGCTGTCGCGGATCGCCGCGGCCGGAATCGAGCACGTGATCCTGGGAACGTCGTACAAACCGGCGGTGTTCGAAGCGGAGTACGGCGACGGATCCAAGCTGGGTCTGCAGATGCAATACGTCACCGAGGACCATCCGCTGGGCACCGGCGGCGGAATCGCCAACGTCGCTTCGCATTTGCGTCACGACACCGTGATGGTGTTCAACGGCGATGTGCTTTCGGGCGTGGACCTCGGTCAGCTGCTGGAATTCCACCACGAGCAGCAGGCCGATGTCACCATGCATTTGGTGCGGGTCGGCGACCCACGTGCCTTCGGTTGTGTGCCGACCGAAGATGGCCGTGTCACAGCGTTTTTGGAGAAGACGCAAGATCCGCCGACCGATCAGATCAACGCCGGATGCTACGTGTTCACCCGTGAGATCATCGATCGGATTCCGCGCGGGCGCGAGGTGTCGGTGGAGCGGGAAGTGTTCCCGGCCTTGCTGTCTGACGGCGTGCGGGTGTGCGGTTATGTGGATTCTTCATATTGGCGCGATATGGGTACGCCGGAGGACTTCGTCCGTGGCTCAGCGGATTTGGTCCGCGGCATCGCGCCTTCGCCGGCATTGGGTGGGCATCGCGGTGAGCAGTTGGTGCATGACGGCGCGGCGGTCTCGCCCGGCGCGGTGCTCATTGGTGGCACGGTCGTCGGGCGAGGCGCCGAGGTCGGACCCGGCGCGCGGCTGGACGGCGCGGTCATCTTCGACGGCGTGAAGGTCGAGGCCGGCAGCGTGATCGAGCGCTCCATTGTCGGCTTCGGCGCCCGGATCGGCCCGCGGGCGCTG
>DAIODV010000035.1:5880-15805 GCA_036746615.1 Mycobacterium sp. | reverse complement strand
GGGAAGCCGGCTATCTGGCCCAGGCGTTCAACAACGTCTATGTAGACGGCGGCCTGTCCATCAATCATCTGGGTGCCCGGGCGCCAGGGTTCATCGCCCGGCTTCTGGAGCTCGCGCCGTTCCGCAAAATCGTCTACTCGTCGGACGGGTTTGGCCCCGCCGAGCTGCATTACCTCGGTACCAGGCTGTGGCGCAACGGTATTCACCGCGTGCTGAGCCGATTTGTCGCCGGCGATGACTGGAGCACAACCGATGCTGTCCGGGTTGTCGACCTGATCGCTCACGACAATGCGGCGCGCATCTATCGCCTTGATTAACGACGCCCACCGCAGGGTATAAGTCCTCCCATGCCCGGCCTAGCAGATGTGCTGGAGTGGGCCCGCTCGCAAGTGGCGTCGCGGGTCCCCAAGGCCGACCTCGACCAGCGCGATCCCGACTACATCCGCGACTCGCTGCCCAGAACGTGGCTGCTGGCCTCGCTGTATTTCAGGGCAGACGTGGCCCACCTGGACCGGATACCTGCCGAGGGGCCAGTGCTGCTCGTCGGCAACCACAGCGGCGGCAACGTGCCCCCGGACACGTTCGTGTTCACGCTGGCGTTCTGCTCCTACTTCGGTGTCGAGCGACCCTTCTATCAACTAGCGCACAATCTCGTCGTCTCGGCGCCGCCATTGGGGTGGCTGCGCAAGTTCGGCACCGTCGCCGCCAACCACGAAAACGCCAGACTGGCGCTGGAATCCGGCGCCGCGCTGCTGGTCTATCCCGGTGGAGACTACGAGGTGTTCCGGCCGTCGTGGGAACGCCACAAGGTCGACTTCGGTGGCCGCATGGGATACGTCCGACTGGCCCGCGAAACCGGCGTGCCCATCGTGCCGGTGGCCAGTGTCGGCGGTCAGGAGACCGCGTTGTTCCTCGACCGAGGCCAATGGCTGGCCAAACTGCTCTTTGCAGATAAACTGTTGCGGCTCAAGAGTATTCCGATCTCATTGGCGCTGCCGTGGGGCCTCAACGTCAGCGACTTGGCCGGCCACATCCCGCTGCCCGCCAAGATCGCGATCGAGGTGCAGGATCCCATCGAAGTCGATGGTGATGACCAGGCAGTGCACGACAAGGTGATGGCCAGCCTGCAGGCCGGTGTTGACCGGCTCGCCGCCCGACGTCGGTTCCCGGTGCTCGGCTGATGCGAGTCGAACGGCGCTGCGTAATCGACGCCGACCGCGACGCGGTCTGGAAGATCGTCAGCGATCCAGACTGCTACCCGTCATTCATGACCAGCCTGGAGCGGTGGGAGAGCGCGAATGACCAACGAGCCGGTGTCGGCGCCCGCTACACGGTGCATTGGAAGATCGGCTCGGTGCCCGTGGGCGGCTTGATCGAAGTGGTCGAGTTCGACGAACTCCGTGACCTGGCGTGGGTCGGCATCACCGGAATTAGCCTGCGCGGCCGGATTCGGTTGCGGGACGCGGGGGAGAGCAAGACCAAGGTGACATTCCGGCTGTCCTACCAAGCGCCAGGGGGGATTTGGGGTTACATCGCCGACCGCGTCGCCGTGCGGCAGGTGGGACGAACCACAGCAAGTACGCTCAAACGCCTTAAGGCAGTCGTCGAGTCCGACAGCTGAACCCCCTCAATCGTTGCGGTCCGGAATCTAAATACTCACTCCGGAAACCCGGACTAAAATGCTGGATAATTGGGTACACCAGGAGAATCGGTACCGCGAGCCCGGTACTGCATCTCGTCGGGAACGAGGCGATGAGGGCACACAGACTCGACCCGGAACGCGTCGGCGCGATCACCGAGGGCGCCATCTGGGATAGGCGCCGCGGTGATCGGCGACGCGGAGAACACGAAACGTCGGTGGAGATCCTCCGAACCGTTCGCGGCCGAATCGGAAGTCGCATCCTCGTGCGCGGGTTGAAAACGGGTCGGCAGTGGGTCGTGAACCCCGAAACCCTGCTCTACTCCTATGATCCGCGGATCATGAAAGCCAAGCCGCGGCGTCGCACGCCAAAAGCCTGAGTGCGCTTACGGATTGGCCGCAGTCACGCTGCTTTCTGGTCTGTGTCTTTGCTACCCGACAAATTGTGTAGGTAGCGGTTGCGCGCCAACAGGGTCAATTTGAGGTCCTCAATGAGCGGATCAAGAAACTGATGTCGGTACTCGCCATCGCCGACAGACTTTGCGCTGACGTACATGAAGGTCAGGGCGCCCAGAAAGAAAATCATATTGATGAACGCCTGCGGAACCGGAAGCGGAAAGCCGAACAACGTTGCATGGGTAAGGCTGTGCTGAGTCCACTCTCTCAGCAGCTCAGGGGTGAGCATCACGAGGCCCGCCAATAAAAACAGCAGCTGCGTTACGAACGCCACCGTGAGTATTCGGACGAGTTGTGACGCCGCCAGGGTCAACACCACGTTGAAACGCTCGCGCCGCGTTAAAGGCTGGATCTCCACGGGGTCCGGCATGTCCGCGAAGGGGGTGCCAGCCAACTGCGGCGCGTAACGGGACGACGCGGTGGCCGCCAGCAGCGTCGGCTTGGCGTGCTCGATCGTGCCTTGAATGACGAAAGCCGCGGCGATGACCAGAAAAATATCGAGCGCCAGCCCGAACCGAGTCGCGCTGATAGTCGCTGCCATGGTCCACACAGCAGTGTTGAAAAACACCAAGACTGACAGCAAGACCACCGGCAAAGCGCGCAGCATCAGCGCCCACGCGGCGACGAACTGCGAGAGCGCCAGACGGACCGCCCAGCCGATCACCGAGCCGACCCCTACAGCGGTCAACAGCACCACCACCGGGACGGCAACGATGCCCTCGGCCAAACGCGCCAAATGTTGTTGCGACGTATGACCTTTGACCGTCTGGCTAGCGACACCGATCACCGATGCAACTATCGAGACAATGGCCTTCGCATGGTCGGTGACCATCCGTGCGACGAGCCAGCCGACGCCGGCAGCCACGGGCAAGGCGAGCAGTGCGACGGCTAACCCGATCCGCTGCACCAGCGCGGGTGCGCCAACGAAATCCTTCGCACCCGTGATCCGATAGGCGATCAGCGAGCAGACGTCCAGGGTTGCACTAAAAGCCAGGAAAGGCGCGGAGCGGGGCCAGACTGCTTGCAGACGCGCTCGCGGCGGCAACACCGACGGCAGACCGCGGTCCAGAAACCAGCGTTCCGCGGCGCGATGGGCGGCAGCAGTCATGCTCATGGCGACCCTTCGAAGACGGACGTGGCTGGGGCACCAGTGACATTATTGCGCTGTGGTTGTCGAGGTTGTGAAGATTCGCGCCGAAAAGGGACTTTCAGATAATTCCCGTCGCGTCGAAGATCCAGCTCGTATCGGCCGTCGCGAGGTCCTCCAGCCACGTCGGCGGCGCTTGGGCGGTCATGCTGCCCATGTCCCAATAGTCTTTCCACACAGTCACTTTGCCGTCTTCGACGCGGTGCACCGAAACGAATCGCAACAGCGCCGTCTCGCCGCTCGACCACTGCCAGGTCTCGGAGTGCTCGTACATGACGTCGGCGCCGTTGGACACCAGCACCCCGTCGTGGTTCTCATAGCCCGCCAGTGGTTCGAGCCCGACCTTGAGCCGCTTCACGATGTCGTCGGGACCACGCGCCGCCAATGTCGGCCCCACCGGCATGTCCACGTAAACGCAGTCCGCTGACAGGAACGTCTTGACGCTGTCCCAGTCCCGTTGCGATAAGGCCTTCCACATCCCGAGTACGGTGTCGTCAACCGGCATGGATGTCATAGAACCGGGCTGCTGAACACGTTGTCAATGATGCGCGCAGGAGGTGGGGGGATGGCCAAGGTGTCAGCGGTGCGCTACCGACGGAAAGCAGGGACCAGACGGGTCCACAAAACCAGCCCGTCGCCGTTCACGCCCCCCTGGACGCCCAGGCCAGCGCAGTTCGGCGTCGGTGTGCACCACAACGTCGGGGTCCAGATGAGCGACGGCGTCGTGCTGCGCGCCGACATCCATTACCCGACGGTGCCCGAGACCGGCCAGCCCGCCGCAGGGCCGTTCCCGGTGCTGTTGTCCATGACGCCCTATGGCAAAAAGGCCCCGCCGCCGGCCGCCCAGATCGGCGGTGGCGCAACCCCGTACCTGATCAGGCGCGGTTACATCGAGGTAATGGTCGACGTCCGCGGGTGCGGAGTCTCCGGTGGTTCCTTCGAGATGTTCGGGGACCGGCAAACCCAGGACGGGATAGAGCTGGTCGATTGGGCATCGAAGCTGCCGAACGCCAACGGCCGGGTCGGCATGTTCGGCGTCTCCTACTTGGCGATCAACCAGTTGTTCACCGCCGCCGCCGTTGGGCCGGATTCACCGTTGAAGGCGATTTTCCCGGTAATGGCCGCCCGCGATTTCTATCGCGACGCAGCGGCCATGGGCGGCGCACCGCATCTGCGCACAGTGCGGGCGTATGGAGCGGTCTATCGCCTGCTAAATGTCGTCAACCCGGCACTGGAGGTGATCAACCTCGGCAAGCATCCGCGCCCGCGGGCCGGGGGGTTCGCCGGAGTGCGGCAGCGTGGACGGGATCAGCGCGGCTACTTCCGGCCGTTGATCGCCGACGCCATCGCCGGTGGTGACACGGCGTTCGACGGGCCGTTCTGGGACGCGATGCGCCCGGGCATGGTGCTGCCCGGGATTGTCGCCAGCGACGTGGCGGTCTTTCTGGTCGGCGGCTGGCACGATGCCTTCCAGCGCGGCGCACCGCTGAACTACGCCGCTTTGCAAAACGCGTTCGCCGGGCGGCCCGACGAAGCGCCGATGCAACCCGGCCAGCCGGTGTCCGAGCGGCTGCGGTTATTGATGGGTCCGTGGTATCACGTGTCGGACTTCGGCGGGCTGCAGATCAATGCCCTGCAACTGCGTTGGTTTGACCACTGGCTGAACGACGATGCGCAAGCCGCAATCTCCGGATCGCCGTTCACGTTTCAGGCCATTGGAAGCCCGCGGTGGTTCCATACCCGCAACTACCCGCTGGACGAGGCCACGCCGACACGCTTCTACCTGTCCGAGGCTGGCAAACTCACCGCCGACTGCGCGCATGAAACATCCACGGCGACAATCAAATACGTCGGCCGGGGTCCGGTCGCCGGCCGAAGCATCGAGCAGTGGACTTTGGGTATGACCAGTTTCCTGCGCGCCCAGCGCGGCGGGCAGACCCGCTACGACCAGGACAACCGGCGACTGCAGCGCGGTGCGCTGACCTACACAGGAGAACCATTCGCGACGCCAACGTTGGTCGCCGGCCCGATCACGCTCACCGTGCATGCGACGGCCACCACCAGCGAAGCGTTGTGGGTCGCCCACCTCGACGACCTCGCCCCCGATGGCGCCAGCCGTCCGTTGACGCAGGGAGCACTGCTCGGTTCGCATCGCGTGCTGGATCCCGATCGCACCTGGTACCTGCCCGATGGCAACGTCCTACGGCCGCATCACTTCAGCACCCGGTCCGCGGTGAAGCCGGTGGTTCCCGGCGAGCTGACCCGCTATGACCTCGAGATCTTCCCGACAGCGGCGATGATCCAGCCCGGCCATCGGCTGCGCCTGACGGTGACCACCTACGACTTCCCTCATCTGGTTCCGACGAAGCCCGCGCGCCGCACGCTGATCGGCGGCAGCTACCAGCTCCATCAGGGCGGCCCCACGCCGTCGCATCTGCTGATCCCGATAGCCGAGCCGGATACCTTCGACTAGCGCATACTCGCCAAGGTGACCTCGCTAAAGCAATACATTGCCGAAGAGATTGCCACCGACCACGTCGACGGTCTGCTGAGTAGGCGTGAAGCGTTGCGGCGGCTGGCGCTTCTCGGTCTGGGCGGCGGGGCCGCGGCCGCGTTGATCGCTGCCTGCGGTGACGGGAGATCGCAGCGGCCCAGCGGATCCTCTGGGAAGACGGCCACGCAGCCGCCGGGAATGGACAAGGCGCTACCGACCGAGCCGATCACCTGGCCCGGCCCGAATGGAGAACTCAAAGGTGCCTGGGCACAAGCCCACAACGCCCGTCGCGGGGTGTTGGTCATTCACGAGAACAAAGGACTCAACGACTGGGTGCGCTCCGTGGCGGGACGTTTTGCCGGCGCCGGCTATTCGGCGCTTGCCGTCGACCTGTTGTCTGAGGAAGGGGGCACCGGGCACTTCTCGGACCCCGCGCAGGCCACCGCGGCGCTGAGCGCCGTTAAGCCCGACCGCTTTATCGCCGACCTGAATTCCAGTGTCGGCGAACTGCAGTCGCGGGTTCCGGGTCGCAAAATCGCCGTCGTCGGGTTCTGCTTCGGCGGCGGGCTGGTGTGGCAACTACTTGCCGCTGGCGCGCCGGGAGTGTCTGCCGCGGTTCCGTTTTACGGGCCGCTGCCGGACAACCCCGATTTCGCGGCGTCCAAGGATGCCGCCGTGCTTGCGTTCTACGGGTCCCTCGACACCCGGGTGACGGGCTCGGAGGCGGCGGCCAAGGCCGCCCTCGATCGTGCCGGGATGGTCAACGAGATCGTCATCGAACCCAACGCCGACCACGCGTTCTTCAATGACACCGGACCGCGTTACAACGCTGCCGCCGCGGAGGACGCGTGGCAACGGGTGCTGGAGTGGTTCGGTCGCTACCTCGCGTAAACCAGCCGTGCGGGGCCAAGTGCGACCGGCAGCGTCGACCAACCGTGCAGCACTCGGGTGTCACGGCGGCTCCCCGCACCCGCACCGCGCACGTCGGGGAACCGATCGAAAAATGCCCGCAGTCCTACCTCGCCTTCGGCTCGGGCCAGCGCCGCTCCCAAGCAGAAATGCCGACCACCCGAGAACGCCAAATGCCGGCCGGCGTTGTCGCGCTCGATGTCGAAACGGTGGGGATCGGCGAACACCTTTGGGTCACGATTGGCCGCGGCGACGTACACCACGACCAGTTCGCCTTGTTTGACTGAAACACCAGCCACCTCAGTGTCGTTCAGCGCAACCCGTGCGGTGAGCTGAACCGGCGATTCCAAGCGCAAGATCTCCTCGACAGCATTCGGCCACAACTGCGGACGCTGACTGAGGATCTGCAGATGCTCTGGATGGTCCAGCAGCATGCGAATCCCGTTGCCCAACAAGTTCACCGTCGTCTCGAAACCGGCCGCTAGGACCAGACCGGCAACCGCGTGCAATTCGGACTCGTCTAAATATGTTTCCGCTGAACCGCTTTCGGCTTTCTGGATCAGCTGGCTCATCAGATCGTCGCCGGGGTGTCGCCGCAACTGTTGCAGATGCTGCGCCAGCCAGAAGTTGAATCCAGCAAGCCCGCGCTGCACACGTCGGTACTGCGGCCAGGTGAGGCCGAAATCCAAACTGGGAGCAGCCAACTCGCCGAACTCGAGAATCCGCGGTCGATCAGCGTCGGGCACCCCCAGAATGTCGCTGATAATCGACACCGGAAGCTGTGCGCAGTACCGGTCGACGATGTCGACGACACCCGGTTCGCAAGACAGCTCATCCAGCAGCGTCGCCGCGGTCTGCTCGACCCCATCCCGCAGCGCGGCGACCGCCCTGGTGGTGAACACCGACGAGACTGTTTTGCGGTAGCGGGTGTGGTCCGGCGGCTCCACCGCCAGCAGCGACGGCGGACGTAGCGGATGGAGCAGATCGTCGCGGGTGCGCACCTCCAACCATCGCAGTGGCGCAGGCAGATTCGCGCCGATGGACAGCACCCGGAAGTCGTCCGATCGCAGCAGCTCATGTCCGATCGCATGGTCGGCGGTGATGTAGCCGATTCGTGATCGCACCAGCGGGCCGCGCGCCCGTACTTCCTCGTAGAACCGCATTGGGTCGGCTTTGATGGTTGGGTCGGCGATCAACCGTGCCTGCACGTCACCCCGTCGGGCGCCAAGCGACGCGAACAAAACCGTGCAATGTCAGCCAGTGCACCCTCTGCTTCAATGCGGTGTCCACGATCGCCAGGTTAGGCCAGTTCCCAATTCATGTTCTTGGCGAACGCGATCGCGTCCTCGCTGGCCGTGCCGAGCGCGTGACACCGCTGGATGTACTCGCGGACCATCGGCAGGAAGTTCATCGGATTGTAGGCGTCTTCCTCATAGCTCCACAGGTTGTCGCCGGCGTACTTCATCACCGAAATGTTGGCCGCCTGGTGAATGCTTCCGTCGCCGGGGTCGCGCATCCGGTTGAGAAACTCGCAAAACACCCAGCCGCGGTCGGTATCAATGGAATACCAGGACGTCGGATAGAACGGCATCTCGCTGCCGGGGAAAACATTCATCGTCGAGACGATCCAATCGCGAATCTGCTCGCGCCCGTGAAACGTCCCGTAGGTGTGTTCGACGTAGGTTGCGTCCTCGGTGAAGGCGTCGGCAAACCGCGACCAGTCCCAGCTGGAACCGATCCCTACGACGACTTCCTGGTGGTGTTTGAAGGCCGATTCGATCTCAGCGCGCGACCACTGTCCCATGGCAACCTCATTCAGCCTCGGCAACATCCTTGATGCGATGCAGTGTCTTGGTCATATCACGAATGTTGTTCCGTTGGCGAAGCCAGCCGCCGAACATCCAGTAGTACACCGTGGTGAACAGAGTTGAGGGCATTCGAAATGATTCGGTCACGTCAGTGCCGTCGCCGGCAGGCGTCAATTCGTAGTGCCAGTTGTTCGCCGGCCTGTCCCCGACGAGAGCCGCGAAGCCGAACTCGCGGCCCCGTTCGCATGCGGTAACTCGACAGGTGGTCCAGTAGACCGGCCCGATCCCGTTTCGCTTGACGTGTCCGCGGAATCGCGCCCCGAGCGCAGGCCCGGTCGCCCCGTCAAGCCATTCGGCCTCGAATGTTTCGGGGGAGAACCGCCCTACGTTGCGGACATCCGCGATCAGGTCCCAGATCTTGTCCGCCGGTGCTGCCATATGAACTGTTGCCGACCCCTGCATGGGCCGATCCAAGCACGCCCGGGCCTCGGGTGACTAGCCCTCGTCTCCGTCCGGCACGTCATGCCGCACGACGTGCACCTTGCCTGGGGGCAAGCAGGCAGCGTAGCCGTGGTACTTGCCGTAGAGCTCCCAGGCGGTGGCCTTCTCGTCGGGCGGCACGTCGATCTGGTGTCCATCCGAGAATTCCAAATGCAGATCTCCGGCGTCACCCCAGGTGACAGCGGTGCACGTTGCTCCGGAGAAATCGAACAACGGCCGCTCTTGGACGGCTGGATCATTGGGGTCGATGGAAACAACCTCAACAGGGTCATTGGCCGTTTCCGGCAGGGTGAGCGCCAACGGTGTCGAGATGACGAGTTCGTTGTAATCCTCGAGATTCAGCACCAGACCGTCGCGGAACATAATCCGTTGAACCGCACACCCTTGAATCCAGTCTTCGATCAATTTCTGGTCGGTCATGCAATTACTCTCCTCGCGACGCCACATCTACAAAAGAATGGCTCTAAAGAGGCTTCGCCAGTGATACCCGCCCTCGCTGGGGCCGAACCCTTGTACAGATGATCGATCCGCGCTAGCGTTTCGACGACTTCAATCGCGATTCAGACGGAGTGATCACCATCGACGCACAGATCAGCGATGCTTTCCAGACCTCTAAGAGATCCAAGGGCGACGGCTCAGCCGATGACGGCGAGGCGCCCGTCATTGTCAGCCTGGTCGAGGCGGCGATGCAGATGTTCGGCGCTGCGATTGACGCCCTGCCCGATACCAGCGACCCCGAGTTCTCCGGACGCGCGGCGGTGATCCTGACTGGACTGAGCCGGGAGAAGCATGGCCATCAGATTAGGCGAAGGTGCGGAGGCCGGCAAACCCGCCGGGGCGTTCGGGCTGCTGTTGTCGCGGCGGTTCGGGCCCCTGTTCCTGGTGCAGTTCCTCTCCGCCTTCAACGACAACGCCTTGAAGAACGCGCTGGTGCTGATGATCGCCTACCACGCCGCGGCCGGTCGGCGCGC
>DAIODV010000035.1:0-5870 GCA_036746615.1 Mycobacterium sp. | reverse complement strand
TGGCGCTGAGCGGAGTTCGAACGCGCTACGACGATCTGATGGCCATGGCCGCCGAGGCGCCCGGCGCGACGTTGGGCCAGCAACTCTATGTCGTACGCCGGCGCGCCAGACTCTCGGCGCAGGAAACCGCCAATGGCGCGGGGCTGACGGCTGATCTGCTCGACGCGATCGAGGCCGAAGAAGTTCCGACCGATGAAGAAGCGGCCCGCATCAAGGAGCTCCTCGCAGCCTTAGGTGGCTGACTCGTCGTCTCGCCGCGCCAAACCGCTTGGCTCCCCGGCAAGTCGGGCGTTGATCGCTGCCGCGTTGACGGCTGGGCTGGTTTTGGCCGCGGCGTTTTTGGCGTTGCGCCAGCTGCAATCGTCGGCGACGGGCGCTCTCGATGACCCAAGCCGCACCGCCACCGACGAACAGAGCAGGGCAGAGGTCGTCGACCCAGCGCGGTTCATCGTCGCCGTCGGCGCGCCGCAAAACGCCACGGCAGGCTATCTTTTGATGTCCTGTGAAAGCCGCGACGATCCGCCCTATCAGGGCGCCGTCTACATGAACTTCGCGTTTCCCGCCGATGCTCACGCCGACGAGTACTTCCGGCGCATCGCGGCGGCGATGGTTGCTCATGGTTGGACTGAGCGGCCACCGCCGAACCGCGCGGTGGTCGGCAAAATGTTCGCCAAGGACGGCGTCACCGCATTTCTGTACCAGGACAGCGATTCTGAAGAGCATGGCGTCGCACGCATTTACGGCCAGTGCAACAACATGAACAACCATCGCGGCCGCCCGACGGGATGGATCGACATCACCGGCCAGCTGCGCTGACTTGGGCAAAAAACTGCGCTTGACGGCGCACCGTCAAGCGCAGTTTTGCTTGCGAGCGTTAGCCTGCGTGGGCGCCGAGCGAGCCCTGCAGGTCTGGCTTCATCGCGTTCAGCTGCGCGCCCCAGTACTCCCAGCTGTGAGTGCCGTAGGGCGGGAAGTTGAACGTGGCGTTGTGGCCGCCAGCGGCGTTGTAGGCGTCTTGGAACTTCTTGTTGACGCCGATCATGAAGTTGCTCTCGAGGAACGTAGCCGGCAAGTTGGCACCGCCCAGTTCGTTCGGAGTTCCGTTGCCGCAGTACACCCAGAGCCGGGTGTTATTGGCGACGAGTTGGCCGACGTTGACCAGGGGGTCGTTGCGGGTCCATGCGGGGTCGTTGTCCGGCCCCCACATGTCTTCCTTCTTGTAGCCGCCGGCATCACCCATCGCCAAGCCGATCCAGCCCTGCCCGGTGGACGGGCTGAGGTAGCCGGACAGCGAACCGGCGTAGATGAACTGACCGGGGTGGTAGATCGCCAGGTTCATTGCCGATGCACCGGCCATGGAGATGCCGACCGCGGCGCTGCCACCTGACTTGACGCTCTTCTGCGAAGACAGGTAGCCCGGCAGCTCGCTGGTCAGGAAGGTCTCCCACTTGTAGGTCGAGCAACCGGCCTTGCCGCACGCCGGGTTGTACCAGTCGGTGTAGAAGCTGGATTGGCCACCGACCGGCATCACGATCGACAGACCCGAGTTGTAGTACCACTCGAAGGCGGGGGTGTTGATGTCCCAGCCGTTGTAGTCGTCCTGGGCGCGAAGGCCGTCGAGCAGATACACGGCCGGCGAGTTGGCGCCGCCGCTCTGGAACTGGACCTTGATGCTGCGGCCCATCGCCGCCGACGGCACCTGCAGGTACTCGACGGGAAGGCCGGGCCGGGAGAATGCCCCCGCCGTCGCCGCTCCGCCGAGAAGGCCGACGAGGCCCGGCAGTACGGCGGCCGCAAAAGCGGCGACCGTTAGTCGCCGCACCCAGCCACGCATCTTTTCGTTCAGGTAAGTCATCCGGTACCCCTTGTCGTACGGCTGCCGCGTCCCTGTACCCTCACGCGACCTTGGCAAAACTTACCCTGTGGTAGTCCGGATGTCGATCAAGACGCAAAGATGTCGGGATTTGATATCAGCCGTCACCACCTGCGCAGAGCAGGCAGCCAATGAGCCCCGCAGCTGTTCGTGGCAACTTTTTCATGCACTTCGCCGACTCAAAGCCGACTCAAACTTTGTTGACGCCCGTTCAACTGTGGTCACGATGAGCGCGTAGGCTCTCCCGGGGTAGACCGACGAGACCACGTTGTCCCGGTCCTTCCGCCGCGCATGAGCCACACCGCATCGATGGTTTCGTGCTGGCTGCGGTACATGGGCGCTGGGGCACGATTGAGGTGCAAATTTGGACACGGTACTTGGGCTGTCGCTGACATCCATGTCTGTCGGCTGGGTCCTGGCGGAAGGCCGCGACGCCGACGGCAGCATCCTCGATCACGACGATTTCCAAGTCGGCACCGGCGGCGGGGTGCGGGCGGTCAACACCTCAGCGCAGACGACCGCGGCGGTGCTGGATGCCCAAGCGGCGGCGCTTGACGATGACCACCGCCTGCACGTTATCGGTCTCACCTGGAGCGACCAGGCGGCCGCGGAGGCTGCGCTACTGCTGGAGTCGCTGACCGATGCCGGCTTCGACAATGTGGTCCCGGTTCGGCTGCACCAGGCATGCGACATGTTGGCCCGGGCCGTTGCGCCTGTCGTCGGCTATGAAAAGGCCGCCGTGTGTGTGCTCGACGGCGATTCGACGATCGTCGTCATGGTCGACACGTGCGACGGCGAGCCGCAGACGGCGATCAAGCAGCTGACCGGCGGTCCGGGTCGGCTGGTCGGGTGGCTGACCGCGCTGTTCGGCCGGAGTTCATGGCAGCCGGGCGGCATAGTGATCGTCGGCCCCGATGAGGACCTCGAAGCGCTGTCGTGGCGGCTGGAGAACGCGGTACCGGTGCCAGTCATCACTCAGACCGGCGCCCAGCTGGCATTGGCCCGTGGGGCGGCTCTCGCGTCGGCCGAGACCACCGGATTCGCCGACGCGGAGCTGGTCGAGACCGCGGACGGCGCGCGGGGAGACCGGCAAAGCTCCCGGCAAAACTCGTACGCCGGGGCGTTGACGATGCTGGTCGCGGGCGCGGTCACGTTCGTGGCATCGCTGTCGTTTGCCTTGGGCCCCCATCTGGTTCCCGACCGCGCTACCGGACCGGTCCACCATGCGGTCCACAAGGCGGCGGCTCCTCACGTCGCGCCAGCCCCCGCTCCAGCGCCCGCCGCAGCGCCCGCTGCGCGGCCAGCGCCGCCACCGCCACCCGCCGCGGAGCCGACCCACGCTCCCGCCGCCAAGCCGCAGGGGATGGTTTCCGACCAGCCGGCGGCCGAACTGCCCGCCGCAGCCCCGATTCCGCCGCCACCGCCACCGGAACCGGTCGCGCCTGCGCCTCCGCCGCCGAATCCACATCCCTTGCTCACCAAGCTGCTTGAGCGCCTGCACGGCCAGCAGAACCCACCGGACCAGCCGGCGCCGGGGCAAGGCCCGCCGCCTAACCCTGGCGCGCCACCGCCCTAATCGGCGAAAGCTTCGACGATTTCAGCGGCGGCGGTCAACGCCGCGAGGTGCTCGTCGACCGATGCCAGCCCAGCCTTCATCGTGTTGATCGAAACATGCGATGCGCCCGCATCGGCCCACACCCGAATACCTTCGGCGACGTCGTCGGCGTTGCCCTTCCAGGAAACCCGACCCTCCATCGCGATTTGGGCGGGGTCACGTCCGGCGTCCGTCGCGGCTTGCGCCACCTCTTGCCGCGCCTGGTCGAGTTTCGGGCCGGGACCCACCATCGGAAACCAGCCGTCGCCGAGGCGGCCGGCGCGACGGCATGCGCGTGGCGAGGCCGCCCCGAACCACACCGGAATCGGCCGCTGTATCGGCAGCGGCGCCAGTCCGGCTCCGGTGACGCGGTGATACGTGCCGTGGTAGGTGACGGTTTGTTCGGTCCACAGCTTGCGCATCAGCTCGACCTGCTCTTCGCTGCGCTTGCCGCGGTTGGAGAAGTCTTCGCCCAGCGCCTCGTATTCGACTGCGTTCCAACCTAATCCGATACCTAGGCGTAGCCGGCCGCCGCTGAGCAGGTCCACCTCGGCGGCCTGCTTGGCAACCAGGGCGGTTTGGCGCTGCGGCAGGATTATCACGCCGGTGACCAGTTCCAGTGACGTGGTGATCGCGGCGAGATAGCCGAACGTCACCAGCGGTTCATGGAAAGTGTCGTACATGTCGTAAAAGCCGTCCCAGCCGAGGTGCACCCTCGGATCGGCGCCGACAACGTGGTCATAGGCGAGTAGATGGGCAAATCCCAGCCCTTCGACGTGTTCGGCGTAGGCCCGCACTGCACCCGCGTCGGCCCCAATTTCGGTCTGCGGGAACACCACTCCGATCCGCATCGCTACTCCTTTTCATGTTGCGCCGTGAACGACACGGTGACATCATCGGCGACTTTCAACGAGCCCATCAGCAACGAGTATGGCTTGACGCCGAAGCCGGATTGGCGAACGACGGCCTCGGTGGACAGCCGCCAAACATCGCCGAGATCCTCTGTGCGCAAGTCGATTACGTGTGGTCGTGTCTTTCCATGGATCCGCAGCGTTCCGGATAGTCGGTAAACGTCGTTGCTGTGGTCGATGCTGTCGGCGTCGAAGCGGATCTCAGGGTAACGTCCGGCACCCAGCTGTCGTAAAGCGTTGGACCGCACCAGGATTTTCTCCGGTCCGGACAAGGGTGTCAGGCCACCGTCGCCCCCCAATACGTCAAGCGAATCAACGTCGACTCGCAGCTGCGCCGAGGCCGGTACCCCGTCGGACCAACTCACCCGGGCCTGCCACCGTCGCATCGCGATGGTGAGCCGGTGACCCATCTTAGAGGCCCGGCCGGCGACATCGGTGTGAACCAACAGCTCGCCGTCAGAGGCGTCGATAGTCCACGTGTCGGTCACAAACCGACTGTGTCACATGGTCACCGCCTTGGGCATGAGGTCGGGGAAGGTATGGGCGGAATTGTCGGACCGCGGCGATAGCCTTCGCCGCATGACCGTCGTCCGCTATCGGTATAGATTGCGCCCAGGTGCGGCCGCGCTGATGGGGTTGACGCGAGAGTGGGACTGTTGCCGGTGGGTGTGGAATCAAGCGGTTGAGCGGCTTACCGAATCCGGCGAATGGGTCCGCGACGATGCACTTACCAGTTGGCGTCGGGAGCATGATTGGCTGCGACAGGGTTCGGTGGTGCCGCAGCAGCAGATGCTGCGAAACTTCCGGGCTAACCGGGCTAAGGGTAAAGGGCGCCGCAAGTTCAAGTCCGCCAAGCGCTGTCGCCCGAGCCTGAATTACACCAGGCGCGGATTCACCGTCAAAGATGGCCGCTTGTGTTTGGCTGGCGGCCTCTCCATTCCGGTGATGTGGTCGCGCGAGTTGCCCTCTGATCCCAGCAGTGTGCGCGTCTACCGCGACAGCATCGGACATTGGTATGCCAGCTTCGTCGTGCGCCGTGGCGACGCGGCACTGCCGATCTGCGAGGGCGCGATCGGTATTGACTGGGGAGTGTGCGCCGTGGCGACGACCACAGACCCCGAATATGACCTAGTGCACCCGGAGTACGGCAAGCGTGCCAGCGTAGAGCTGGCCCGCCGGCAGCGAACAATGGCTCGGCGCAAGCCAGCCCGCGGCGAACGTGCATCCGGGGGTTACCTTGAGGCGAAGCGGGCTGCCGCCAAGGTGTCTAAGAAAGTAGCCAGGCAGCGGCAGGACACGGCGCGCAAGTGGGCCACCAAAGTAGTTGCCAACCATGGGGCATTGGCGGTTGAGGACTTCAAACCGCGGTTTTTAGCTGAGACTCAGATGGCGCGCAAATCTGCCGACGGCGCCATCGGCGCCACCAAGGCTGTGTTGATTGAGTATGCCCAGCGGGCGGGCCGAAAGGTGGTGTTGGTGCCGCCCGCCTACA
>DAIODV010000034.1:0-15816 GCA_036746615.1 Mycobacterium sp. | reverse complement strand
CGCCCACCAGGCCGTGCTCATCAACGACACGTCAAGCTCGAGAGCTTCGCCGGTGCGCTCGCGATGCAGCAACGCGGCCGAGATACCACCCGCGATGAACATGCCGCCGATGGAATCGCCGAACGCGGGAATGCCCTGTCCCAGTGCGCCGCCCAGCTCCTCCGGCGTCAACGCGTAGCCGATACCGCTGCGCGTCCAGAACGCCGTCCCGTCGTAGCCGCCGACGTCACGCTCGGGGCCCTTGTCGCCATATGCCGAGCCGCGGGCATACACAATGTTCGGGTTGGCAGCGCGGATGTGCTCCACGTCGAACTTGTGCTTCTGCCGCTGCGCGGGCATGTAGTTGGTCAGGAACACGTCGGATGTCTTGGCCAGTTCATAGATCACTTCCTGACCGCCCGGCGTCGAGATGTCGATCCCAACACTGCGTTTGCCGCGGTTGGGGTGTTCCATCAGCGGATGCCTGTCCGGGTTGACTTGGATGCCACCCATATTGAGAAATCCGCGTTGGGTGTCGCCGCGCACCGGGTGCTCGATCTTGAGGACGTCGGCACCCCAGTCGGCGAGGATGGCGCCCGCCGCGGGGACGAACGTGAACTGCGCAACTTCCAGGACCCGAAAGCCCTCCATCACCTTGACCAATTTCGACCTCCCTGCGCGGACCCTACTTGGCGTCGAACGTCCCTGGAAGCGCATTCGGTGATCGGAACGGCTGGCCGTAGATGTGTGGGTCGTCATCGGTGACGAGCTTGATGTTGGTCACCCGATCCAGTAGGCATTCCAAGGCGACCCGCGTCTCCATTCGGGCGAGGTGCAGCCCCAAGCAGGTGTGTTCACCGGCCGCGAAGGAGATGTGCGGCATGTGCTTGCGGAAGATGTCGAATTCTCCTGAACGCTCCCAGCGCTGCTCGTCGCGGTTAGCCGAGCCGATGCACAGATCAACTGCCGACCGTGCAGCAATCTTGACGCCTTCGAGCTCGGTGTCCTCGGTGGTGAACCGCTGCACGGTGGTCAGCGGTGTCTCGAAGCGCAGGCCCTCTTCGATCGCTGCGGCGATCAAGTCGTGATCGGCTTGCACCGCGCCGAACTGGTCGGGGTGGGTGAGAAGCAAAAACAAGAGGTTGCCCGACGACCGGTAAGTGGTTTCCAGGCCGGCGGGCAGTAGCAGCCGCAGGAACGAGTAAATCGCTTCGTCGGACAGCTTTTCGCCGTCGATCTCCGCGGCGACCAGATCACCGATGACGTCATCGGTCGGCTTGGCCTTGCGTTGCTCGATCTGGTCCAGGAAATAGTCTTTCAACGCCGCGGAGGCTTCGAAGGCGCGCTCGTACTTGATGGTGTAGTTGATCAATTGCACCGCGCGTCGCCGAAACTCGGGCAGATCCTCGGCGGGCAGGCCCAACAGCTTGGCGATGACCCGGGTGGGAAACTCGAACGTGAAATTTCGGACGAGATCGGCTTCGCCGGCGTCGATGAATTCGTCGATCAACGCGTTGCAGATCGGTCGCACAACCTCGGGTTCCCAGCGCGCGAGTGCCTTGGACTTGAAGGCCGCGGACACCAGGTTGCGGTGTTCGCGGTGTTTCTTTCCTTCCATCGCCAAGATGGTCGGGCCGATGAACAAGCCGATCGTGTTGTCGTAGTAGGTCGAGCTGAAGATCTGGCCGTCGCGGAACGCCTTGTTCACGGCGTCGAACGACATGGCGGCGAAGG
This sequence comes from Mycobacterium sp., assembly GCA_036746615.1. GTDB lineage: Bacteria > Actinomycetota > Actinomycetes > Mycobacteriales > Mycobacteriaceae > Mycobacterium. The sequence goes on along the minus strand of DAIODV010000034.1, from coordinate 14,103 downwards.
AGTTCTTCGGCCGCAGTGATTCGGGTGTCTTGGAGTAGTCGACGACCGTCCCGTGAATGACGCCGGCCTCGCTGCGCTTCTGGGCGAAGTATGGGTATGGGTCACGGATGAAGTCGGAAGGAAAGACGGCGTTGACGGCAGCGTCTTGAACTGGACTTTCCACAGCGTCTCCGTCTCGGCTACACGATCGTACTGTAAATATTACAGTAGCCTACATGGGCGCGGTCGGCTGTCGTAAGCTAGGAGGCCGTGAGCTCAGTTGAAGAACGACTAGACGGTCCCGTCGAACAGGATCTGTCGGCGTTGGAAGCGATGCTGGACCGGCAGCGACGGGCATTCCTGGCCGATGGGCCGCCGAGCGCCGCCGTCCGGCGCAACCGCATCGATCGGCTGATGGCCTTGCTGCTGGACAACGCCGACGCGTTCATCGAGGCGATGGCCGCCGACTACGGCACCCGATCCGAGGCGGCGTCGTTGTTCACCGAAGTTGTCGGCATTATCTCGGTCGTTGAGCACACCAGATCCCATGTTGCGCAATGGATGCGGCCGACAAAGCTGATGCGCACCGCACGGTGGTGTGGCCTGCGGGCTGAAGTGCAACCCACACCGCTCGGCGTCGTCGGGGTCATCGGGCCATGGAACTTCCCGGTGAACCTGGTTGTGCTGCCGGCCGCGGCGGCCTTCGCCGCGGGCAACCGGGTGATGATCAAGATGTCGGAGATCACCGCACACACCGCGGAGTTGATGAAGGCCATCGCGCCGAAGTACTTCGATGCCGCCGAGCTTGACGTCGTCACCGGCGGGCCTGACGTCGCGGCAGCGTTTGCGGCGCTGCCATTCGATCACCTGTTTTTCACCGGCTCCCCGTCCGTCGGTGCTCGAGTGCAGCGTGCGGCGGCGCAAAACCTGGTGCCGGTAACGCTGGAGCTCGGCGGGAAGAACCCGGTGGTGGTCGCGCGGGATGCTGACATTCGGCGCTCGGCGAGGCGCATCGCTCGCGGCCGCATGGTCAACGGCGGTCAGGTCTGCGTCTGTCCCGACTACGTTCTGGTGCCCGACGAACAGGTCGAGACGTTCGTCGACACAGCACGCGAAACCCTACGCGGGATGTTCCCCACCATCGTCGGCAACGACGACTACTGCTCGAGCGTCAACCAAGCCAACTTCGAAAGAGTCGTCAACCTGATCGAGGACGCCAGAGCCAACGGTGCACGCGTCGAAGCCGTTGCGCCCGAAGGTGAGTCGCTACCCGACCGCGCGACCCGCAAAATTGCGCCCACGATCGTCCGCGACATCGACGATCGCATGAAGATCGCCGAAGAGGAGATCTTCGGTCCTGTGCTCGCGGTTGTGGGATATTCCAATCTGAACGAGGCCATCGAGTACATCAACCACCGGCCCGCGCCGCTGGTGGCCTACTGGTTCGGTCCCGATGGCGAAGACTTTCGCACGTTTGTCCGCAATACGCACAGCGGGGGCGTGGCCCGCAATGACTTTGCCGCGCAGATGATCCCCTCGGCGGCGCCGTTCGGGGGAGTAGGGCGCAGCGGAATGGGTGCTTACCACGGCAAGGCCGGTTTCGACACGTTCAGCCATTACCGAAGCGTGGTGGGAAACGATCTGCCGTTCAGCATTACCGGAACCGCCGCGCCGCCGTTCGGTACGCCGCTGAAGCTCGGGGCCAATGCGGCGATGCGGATAGCCCGGAGGCGCACCCGTCGCCGACTCAAGGAGACATCGCGATGACCGAGCCGAAGACCGTCGCGGATGATCTTGACCCGACGGCGTTCTCTGCGTACTTTGTGCGCGACGAAGATCTGTACGTGCCAACCGCAATCGCGCGCGGCGGGTGGGGTCCGACGATCAGCGGGCATGTCGTCGGCGGCCTCTTGGCCTGGGCGGTCGAGCGTGCGGTCGACGACCCGCAGTTGCACCCCGCGCGGCTGACTGTCGACCTTCCCGCACCCACGGCGCTGGAACCGGTCGAGCTGCACACTCGCGTCCACCACGACCGGCGCCGGTTGCGGCTCGTCGAGGCTGTCCTCATCCAACGGGGCGCCGAAGTCGCGCGAGGGAACGCATTGTTTTTGCGGCGCGGCCCGCAGCCGGAAGGAGATGTGTGGTCACCACCTGTGCCCATGCCGCCGCTGCCCGTCGAGGAGAACGGTGACCACCCTTCGCTTTTCATCCGAACCTATGGCTGGGGCTCCGGGGTGCAGAATCCAGACCCCGATTGGGATGAGGCAGCTGGACCGAAATACACGTGGCTGGAGGAGACGCGTCCCTTGGTCGACGCGGAACCACTCAGCGCGTTCACCCGCGCGGCGATGGCTGGTGACGTCACGGCCTCGATCGCCAACTGGGGAACCCGCGCGTTGCAGTTCATCAATGTCGACTACACCCTCACGCTGAGTCGCTTGCCGGTAGGACCGCACATCGGGCTGGCCTCACTTACGCACTACAGCAACGACGGGATTGCCACCGGATCCGCCGTGCTCGTCGACCAGAGCGGCCCGATAGGCAGTGCCGTGTCTGTTTCATTGGCGCACTCTGGTTTTCGCCCACCATCGGCAATGCCGTCGACCTGATTCGGACAACGTGTCGAACCCTACGACGTTCTGGGCGCTGATCGCCCGTGCCGCCCAGTCCGAACCAAACCGGCGGCTGCTCGCAGATGAGCACGGCCGCAGCCTGACCGCGCGTCAGCTTCACGACGCCGCGTGCGCGACGGCCGCCGCGTTCGCCGAAGAGGGGATCCGCACCGAAACCGTGGTGTCCTGGCAGCTGCCCACCACGCTGGAGACGGTGGTTGTGATGGCGGCGCTCGCCCGCCTAGGTGCCGTGCAGAACCCCATCATCCCGATACTGCGGGAGCACGAAGTCGGCTTCATCACTGGGCAGCTGGCGACCGAATTCCTTGTCGTGACGCGTTTTTGGCGAGGCTTCGACCACGAAGGACTTGCCAGGGCGTTGTCCTCGGATGCGGGCTTCGAGGTCATCACCGTCGACTTGGAGACACGACCGGCCGACGGTGACCTACGCCTGCCTCGCGCGCCCGGGCATGTATTGCCGGCACCACCCGTACCGACCGACGACGCGCGTTGGATCTACTACTCGTCGGGTACCACTGCTGCACCGAAAGGGATTCGTCATAGCGACGCTTCGGTGATCGCCGGCTCGGCAGGGGTAGTGAAAATGGTCGGGGCCACCGGCAGCGACGTGGACCCGATCGCCTTTCCGATCGCGCATATCGGCGGGGCCGCGATGTTGGCCGCCGCCCTGCTGACCGGAATGGAACTGGTGCTGTTCGAGTCCTTTGATCCGGCCAACACCCCGTTGTCCATTGCCGCACACAATCCGACATTCTTGGGCACAGCAACGCCTTTCTTCGTCGCATTCCTCGAGGCCCAACAGGCTCATGGCCACGAGCCGCTTTTCCCGGCTCTGCGGGGTTGCCTGGCCGGAGGCGCGTCGATCACTGCCGAACTAGGACGGCAGGTACGCGAAACCTTCGGTGTGGCAGGTATTTCCAATGCCTGGGGCTTAACCGAGTTTCCGGTCGCGACTTCGCCGCCGCTGGATGCTGAGCCGAACGTGCTCGATCACACGGTCGGCCCACCGGTACCGGGCGTCAGTGTCCGCGTCGTCGACAACCGTGAAGTCGAACTGCCCGTGGGACAGGAAGGTGAGTTGCGGCTCAAGGGCCCGCAATGCTTTCTCGGCTACGCCGACGCCAAGCTTGACGCCGACGCATTCGACAAGGACGGTTGGCTGCGCACGGGTGATCTCGGGCTGCTCGACACAGGCGGCAATGTCCGTGTCACGGGTCGTATCAAAGACGCGATCATCCGCAATGCGGAAAATGTCTCTGCCCTAGAAGTCGAAAATGTGTTGGCTACCCATCCCGCGGTCGCCGATGTCGCGGTCATCGGTGTACCCGACCGCAGCGCTGGCGAGCGCGTCTGTGCGGTGGTGGTGCCCTCGACTGTTGCCGGGGTATCGCTGGAATCCCTGGTGCAGCACTGCCGCGCGCGTGGGCTGAGTCGCTATAAGCACCCCGAGCGCCTCGTCGTGGTCGATGCGCTACCGCGCAATCAGTTCGGCAAAGTGATCAAGAAAGACCTCCGCGAGGCTTTCGGCTGACCAATCGCACGCCTAACTCGTCGGGCGGCACCGGATGGCCCTCGGTGCAACGAATTTCGACGGTCGCTTCGGCCCCGCAACCCAGGTGGGTAAGTCGCAGCCGATTATGGCCAGGAAGGTGCCGTCGGCCCCACTCGAACATCGCCCAGACCACCGGCATGAAATCGGTACCGGCCTCGGTGAGCACGTACTCGTCGCGGGTGCGCTGCCCCGGCTCACGGTATGGCCGCCGCGTCAATAGGCCGAGTTCGACCAATTCGGCCAGCCGCGCCGAAGCCGCGGCCTTCGTGATGCCCACCCGGTGCGCGAAGTCGTCAAACCGGGTGGTGCCGTAGTACGCCTCGCGCATGATCAGCATCGCGGATTTGGTGCCGACCGCCGCCATCGTCTTCTCGATCGCGCACTCGCCGACCGCCGACCAGGCGTCACGATCGACCAGCGCGCCCTGCAGAAGTGTCACGCAAATCACCTCCAGTCTGGGTTGCTTCTAGTATACCTAGGTGTTTAGCTAGGTATAGCTATCGATACTTAGCATCGGCTCAAGGAGGAGTCATGGCATATCAGGGTCGAGACGCCGTCATCGTGGGCGCGGTACGCACACCGGTCGGCAAGGGCAAGGCCAGCGGCGCACTGCACGGCGTGTTGCCTGCAGACTTGCTGGCCCACAGCCTGCGGGAGCTGGTGCAGCGCACCGGCGTGGAACCCGGCCAGATCGACGACGTCATCGCCGGCGCGGTGACCCAGGTGGGCGACCAGGCGGTCAACATCGCCCGTAACGCCCTCTTGGGTGCGGGCTTTCCGGAGTCGGTGCCCGGTACCACGGTTGACCGGCAATGCGGCAGCAGCCAGCAGGCCATCAGCTTCGCCGCTCAGGGAGTCGTCTCCGGCGCTTACGACCTGGTGATCGCCGCGGGCGTGGAGTCGATGAGCCGCGTTCCGATGGGCAGCTCGGTGCTGCCCGGCAGCAACCCGTTCGGCGAGGACATGACGCACCGCTATCCCGACGGGTTGGTGCCACAGGGCATCAGCGCGGAGCTGATCGCCGCTAAGTGGGGCTTCGCCCGCACACAGCTCGACGAATTCTCCGCTGCCAGTCACGAAAAAGCAGCGTGGGCGACCAAAGAGGGACTCTTCGACAACGAATTGGCGCCGATCGCCGGCCTGAGCACCGACGAGATCATCCGGCCCGGCACGACCGTCGAGACCCTGGCCGGGCTCAAGCCCGCCTTCTATGACCCGGCGGTGGAAGCGCGCTTCCCGCAGATCAATTGGGAGATCACCCCGGGCAACTCGTCGCCGCTGTCCGATGGCAGTGCCGCGGTTTTGATCACCAGCGGCGAAACCGCCAAGAAACTCGGCCTGCGGCCTCTGGCCCGAATTCACACCGCCACGGTGGTGGGCTCCGATCCGCTGTACATGCTGACCGGCGTTATCCCGGCTACCGAGAAGGTGTTACGCCGCGCCGGCCTGAACCTTTCCGACATCGACTTATTCGAGGTCAACGAAGCGTTCGCGCCGGTCGTGCTGGCGTGGGCGCACGACACCGGGGCCGATCTGGCCAAGACCAACGTCAACGGCGGCGCCATCGCTATCGGACATCCCTTGGGCGCCAGCGGTGCTCGCATCATGACCACGTTGGTCAATGCGTTGGAGCAACGCGGGGGTCGTTACGGTTTGCACACGATGTGTGAGGGCGGCGGCATGGCCAACGCCACCATCATCGAGCGGCTGTGACGCGGGCAGGAGTCATCAAATGTCTTCTCACACCACCTCCAAGATCTTCGTCGTCGGCGGCACCGGAGCGCAGGGCATTCCGGTCATTCGCGCCCTGGTCGCCGACGAGAAATACTCCGTGCGGTTCCTCAGTCGCGACTCCGCCTCCCGACGAGCCAAGGACCTGCTCGCGCTGAACAACGTCTCCGTACTCGAAGGGTCCTTCGCCGACGAAGCGGTTCTGCGAGAAGGATTTCGGGGCTGTGACGGAGCGTTCATCAACATCGACGGATTCAACACCGGTGAGAAAACCGAGATGTACTGGGCGATCCGCGCTTACGAGATAGCCGTCGAAGAAGGCATCAAATTCTTCGTGTACGGCAACCTGGACTACGGGCTCAAGAAGGCAGGATACGACTCCAGATTTCGCACCGGGCACTACGACGGCAAGGGCCGGGTGGGCGAGTGGATCCTGTTCCAGAATCAGGTGAATAGCCATCAAATGGGAGCCGCGGTCTTCACCTCGGGCCCTTACATCGAAATGGCGATCTCACCCGGGACGCCCATGACTCCCACGGTCGAGGACGGTATTGTGACGTGGCGAGTTCCGCTCGGCGACGGAGCCGTACCACATGTGTCGCTTGAGGATTGCGGATATTACGTCCGTTGGCTCTTCGACCATCCTGAGCGCGCGAACGGCATGGATCTCGAAGTGGCTATTGACCACGTCGCCTATGCGGACCTTGCCACCTCTTTCGAGAAGATCACCGGACATCCAGCGCAATACATCGACACCGATCTAGACACGTACTGGAGCAACGGCCCGCTGAGTGCAGCCGCAGCTGCGCCTGCCGGGTATAACGCGGATCCAAATGACAAGAGCACCATGAGCATTCGCGACAATTTCACGGGATTCTGGAACCTTTGGAAGCACGGAGTCGTCAAAAGGGACTACGCATTGCTCGATGAGATTCACCCGAATCGGATCAGAAGCGTTGAGGAGTGGCTCAGGAGAGAAGACGAGCGGGGAAGCCTTTGGGAGAGGGTTCAACCGGAGAACAGGCGTCCGATCCTCAAGATCGGTGAAGACAAGAGGACAGGAAAGCTGTGACGACGTCTGCAGCTGTTTCCCGCGAAACCCGGTTCGACGGAGTGCGGGTGCGATTCGACAGCGCCAAGAGCTACCACGAGCTGGTCGATGCGTTGCTGGCCGATATCGGGGAAAGGCCGGTGCCGATCAACGATTTCGCGACGGCCACCGACAGCTGGGACGCCTACCGGGAACGGGTGGAATCCCACGTCGGCCCAAGCGGATTCATGCTGTTCGATCTAGTCGATCACGGCGCGTGGATCGGCAAGGCGGGTATCGACCGCAGGGCACTGCGGGTGATCCTGGGCAACCCGCTGATCGCGATCACGATGCTGCGCCACGATGTGACCGCAGGGTTGTTTGCTCCGGTCGAGATGCTGCTTGTCGACGAGGGCGAAGGCAGCAGCCTGACCTACGTCAAGCCGTCGTCGTTGATGGTCGTCGAACCCAATCCGGAATTGCTCAGCGCCGCAGAGCAACTGGACGCCAAGTTGGCGGCGCTGGCCACCAAGGTCACCACCGACTAGAGCCAGCCGGTGCGGGCGGCGGCAACCGGCTCTGCGGGGGCCGGGGCCAATTCGCCGTCACGTACGCCATCCAGCAGTCGTTTCACCGTCGCGACAATCTCCGGGCCTGCAGCGGCGAGTCCGGCCATGTCGGCTTCGGGGACCTCGTCGGCCGCGACACCTGCACGGGCCAGCACGGCGGCCGGGTCGGCCAGCTGATCGGCGAGCCAGGACAGCGGGTCGGCCGACAGCTCAGGGACAAAGTGCCGGCGGCTGGGTTCCCACCCGTCGAATCGAGGGTGGTGATGAGCCCGGTCCAGCGTGCCGGGTGGGCTCTCGGTTGATCCGAACATGTCCACCCTCCAGACCGGGCGACCGAGGGTGATCGGCACACCGGCATAGATGGACCCCCGGGGCGCTGCCCGGTCGATAATGCGCAGTTCTAGCCTGACGCCTCGTTCCGGGGTTTCCTGACCAGCGAGCGGGGTGGGGTCGACGAAGTACATATCGCCGATAACGACGCCGAGGGTTTCGAATCCGAACGCTGCAAACATCGCGTGCCTTTCCTTGCTTCTCTTCGAGCGTAGACCCAGGCTGCGGTAGGCCATTAAGCTCTTGTGCAGTCGATCGCCAGGGAGCGTGGGCACATGGAGGTGCCGGTCCGGGACTGGACGCATTGGGCGTTGGGGTATGGGCTGCCGCGTGCGTCGCTGAAACTGCTGGCGCGGCGGGGTGACCCGCTGGCGCAACTCTTGAGAATCGACAGCGACCCGGTCGACGACATTTATCCGCTCATCGAGCAAGTCCGACAGCGCGGACGAATGTCGCCCGTGCGAGGAGCCGGCTGGGTCAGCGCAGACGCGCAGATCGTCCGCGAGGTGCTGCGCGACGGCCGATTCAGGACGATCAAACCTACGGATCGGTCACCTTTTCGTGTCTTCCAGTGGGCGCTGGCCAAAACTGACCCGGGCATGCCGAATCCGATCGAGCCGCCGTCGATGTTGGTCACCGATCCGCCTGAGCACACCCGGCTGCGTCGCCCGGTCTCGCGAGCATTCACGCCGCGGGCGCTCGATGGACTTCGCACGCGGGTTCACGAAATCGCCGATGGGCTGCTGCGCGGTCTTGACGGAAGCGCAGAGTGCGATTTGGTCGCCGAGTACACCTCGCGGATTCCGATTGCGGTCATCGGCGAGATGCTGGCAATACCACTCGACGAGATGGGATATCTCCAGGAAGTCGCCGAGACCACAACAAAATTGATCGGCAGCACGACCGCCTCCTGGCGCGATTTTCGGCCCGCGACAAAAGTCCTGCGAAAATTCGATCGCTACCTCGCGTCGCATATCGACCGGCTCCGTAAAGACGACGCCGGCAACAGCATCCTGTCCGACGTCGTACACAACGGCGACCTGACCGAATTCGAGATCAGGATGCTCGCGGGGCTGCTCCTCGGCGCGGGGTTCGTCACCACTACTCATATGTTGGGGAAGGCCGTTGTAGCGCTCGTACGTCATCCCGATCAGTTGGCCGCGCTGCGTGCGAATCCCGAGGGATGGCCCAACGCGATCGAAGAGATACTGCGCTATGACACGACAGGTCAACTAGTGCCCCGCGTTGCCACCGAAGACGTTGACATCCACGGATACCCAGTCCGGGCAGGCGACGCGCTATTTCTGCTGGCGGGCGGGGCCAACCGCGACCCGGCAGTCTTCGAACACCCCGATATCTTCGACACCACGCGCGCGAATGCCCGCGAACACATCAGCTTTGGTAGCGGTGTGCACGCCTGCCTTGGTGCGACGCTGGCGCGCATGGAATTACACATCGGCCTACAGTCGCTGTTCGAGTACTTTCCTCAGCTCACGCTGGCGGGTGAACCGAGCTTCAACAACAGCATCGGATTGCACGGTTTCAAACACCTACCGGTGTCACTCGGTCCGGCGAATGCGATGGTTCCCTAGCCGATGGCTTGCTCACGCGCCCACCGATAGTCGGCCTTGCCTGACGGGCTCCGTTCGATCGCCGCGCGGAAGACGATCGCTTTCGGAAGTTTGTAGCGGGCCAGGGTTTTCGCAGCATGTTCGGTTAGCTCGTCGGCCTCGGCGTGCGCGCCGTCGGCGAGCGCAACCACGGCCGCCACTTCTTGACCCCACCGTTCGCTGGGCCGCCCGGTGACCACCACGTCGGCCACCGCGGGATGCGACGCGATCGCGGTTTCGACCTCCTCGACGAAGATCTTCTCGCCGCCGGAGTTAATCGTGACCGAATCGCGGCCCAGCAACTCGATCACGCCGTCGGCGCGGTGGCGTGCACGGTCTCCGGGTATTGCGTAGCGGACACCGTCAATCACCGGGAAGGTGGCGGCCGTCTTGGCAGCGTCGCCTTTGTAGCCGAGTGGTACGTATCCACGTTGCGCCAGCCAGCCCATGCCGTCGTGGCCTGGAGCAAGGATCGAGCTGAAATCTTCGGCGGCCACGAATGTGTCCGGTCCGGCGTTGAACGTGCCCGTCGATACCGCTCCTGACGTCGACATGTGGTGCATTTGCGCGCCGGTCTCCGACGAGCCGACGCCGTCGATGACGATGGCGTTGGGCAGCACCTCGATCAGCCGTTGCTTGACGAATGGGGTCAGCAGCGCCCCACCGTTGGCGACGACCACCAGCGACGACACATCGGCGATGCCCTTCTCGATGGCGGCGACTAACGGCCGCGCCATCGCGTCCCCGACCACGGTCACGGTCGACACTTTCTCCCGCTCGACCGTGCGGACAACGTCTTCGGCGTCCAAATGATCCACGACCGAGGGGAAGACCACGGTTTGCCCGGTCGTGATCGCCGTCATCACACTCCATTGCGCTGCGCCGTGAATCAGCGGCGGCAAAATCATCAGTTTGCCGCTGGGTGCCCCGGCGGTCGCAGCCACCGCCGCCACGATCTCATCGACGGACTCAAATGGCTGGCCAGTCACGAGATTTCGGCCGCCGAACGACGTCATGAAGATGTCATGTTGGCGCCACAGCACACCTTTCGGCATTCCGGTCGTGCCACCGGTATACAGCACATACAGATCGTCGGGGGAGTGCTGCACGGGCGTTGTAGGCGAGCTGGATTCGATGATGCTGTCGTAGTCCACTGCGCCGTAGACCAATGCGTTACCCGAGTCGTCGGCGATCTGAATCAGCACGCGCAGCTGTGGAAGCTCCGGCAACACTTCAGCCACTCGCGGCGCGAACGCGGCATGGTAGATCAGCGCGGTCGCCCCGGAATCTGCGAGCAGATATTGCAACTCGCTTTTGACGTAGCGGAAGTTGACGTTGAACGGGGCGGCTCGCGCTGCGAAGGAACCCAGTATTGCCTCGACGAATTCGTTTCCGTTGTACGCATATAGCCCGACGAGGTCTTGGCCGACCTCGTGGCCGGCGAGTGCCGACCGTTCGGTGTGGCAGCCCAAACCCCGCGAGCGCAAGTATGCGGCCAGACGGTTCGATCGCTCGATGATCTGCGCATAGGTGTAGCGCCGATTGCCCTGGATGACGAGCTCGCGGTCCGGGATCGCGCCCGCGACAGCGTCGGCGACAGCGGGAACCGTGAATTGCGTTGGGGTGTTGGACATCGGGCCTCTCACGGCTGGTGCGGAAGTAAGCGGACCATCAAGCCGTTGGCTTCGGTGAGCAGCGTGCCGTCGGCCGCTGTCATGGTAGCGGTGACGAACGCTTTCCTGCCGTCGACCTCGGCAATACGGCCGTAGGCCGTCAATGGCTCGTCGATCGGAGTGATATTGCGGTAGTCGACGTGCAGGTAGGCCGTGCGGCTGGGCGAAAGGCCCGCAGTCGACACGATCATCCCGAAGTGCCAGTCATAGAACAGCGGGATCATGCCGCCGTGCACGGCGTTGTTGCCGCCCACGTGCGATTGGATGAACAATCCCTCCATCGTCACGCCGTCGGGTCCGGAGTCGGTGATCGTCCACGGTGGCAGCAGGGGATGGCCTAACCCGGGCAGGTCGATTACTCGACCCGACGGGGCCCGGCCTTCCGGCACTTGGTGGCCTTCCAGCAGCGCGCACACGTTTTCCACCTGCTCTGCCGCCGTGATCCACATCGAGCTGTCTGGATTGGTCGACACCGTCAGGTCTTGCAGGTGGCGCATGGCGGCAACGAACCGACCCAGTCCAGGGGGAGTGTCGAGCGACTTGAGCTCTGGAAATCCGCCCCGGATTTCGGGCGCTGTGTCGGTCATTGCGGCGTCCATGCCCGCAGCAGCTCGTCGGTCGTGGTGATAGTCGCAAGCAGCGACAGCGTGTTGTCGATGATGGCCTCACCGTAGTCGGTGGGGATGCCCGCGACGGCATCGCGCGGCACGATGACGCGATAGGCAGCGTTGACGGCGTCCATGACCAGGTTGGGGATCGCGATATTCAACGAGACACCGACCACGACGATCGTGGAGACGCCGAGGTTGCGCAGCACCGCGTCGAGGTCCGTGCCGCCCATCGGTCCGACACCGTGCCACCTACTCAGCACCAGATCTGTTGGCTCCGGACCTAATTCGGGAAGCACGGCAGCTCCGGGCGTGCCTGGCGTGATGTCGACGTCACCGCGGCCGATGGCGAAGATCTTGGCGTTGTGATTGGAGCCGAGCCCGTCGGGCCGTCGCTGCACCAAACAGTGCACGATGTGTACGCCTGCCGCCCGGGCTGCCGGCAGCAACCGGGTGATGTTCGGGAGCGCAACCCGGCGTGCTTCTTTGGCGAGCGCAGCCAACCCGGCGTTCGGGCCGATCACCGCGCCTTGGCACTCCTGGGCAACGATCGCGGTGTGCTCGGGCGCCGCGAGCTCAGCGAGGGGTGTCATGCCGGCACTTCGTAGAACTGGGTCGCCCACTTCCGCAGTGCCATATACCCTTTCGCATCGACCTTGGACAGTGGCGGCCGTTCCACATATTTCTGGTAGCGCCAGATTTGCAAATCGTCGAAGACTGTTGACAGGAACTGCTTTTCAATAACGTCGCGCAGCTTGCCCTGCGGCACATCGGAGGCATCGCCGGGAGACCGGGGCCACCAGATCGAGTAGAACAGGTCCGAGCACTCGTCATCGACCGGTGTGCAGGTGAAGATCAGCCGGTGATTCTGTGCGCCCTCGAAGACGCTGATCGCTCCGCCGAGGCCGAATAGGTGGCTGTGGAAGCGCAACGCGAGATCGTCGGGATTATCGCTCTCGGCGTCCGGCCAGCCTGCGATGAACTGCCACTCCTGGTCGACGATCTTCCAATCCAGCACCCGCGGGGTCACCGTGGCGTGGTGGACATACTCGAAATGGGCACTGTCTGGCGCATTTTCCGCGACAATCTGCGGATGCACCGGTTCGCGCTCCGCGCGCCGTGAGAACTCTGGATAGGCCCGGTAGTAGGCCGCCGGGTCGGTCTCGAATTGCGGAAACTTGCGGAAAATGTCCGGCATCTCCCACTGCGGTTCCTTGCCGTCCGGCTGATGCCAGATGAACACGCAGTCGTATTGCTCGCGAACCGGGTACACCCGCAGCGTTAACGCGCGGTTAGGTCGGTCCGGCTGATAGGGGATGTATCGATTGGTGCCGTCCGGGCCCCAGCGCCACCCGTGGAACGGGCACTGCACACAATCGCCGACGACCTTGCCGCCGTGGCCGATGTGGGCGCCGAGGTGTTTGCAGTGCGCCTCCAGCACATGCAGCTCACCGGACTCGTCGCGATAGGCCACCAGATCCTCGCCGAAATAATGCAGCGGGCGGACCTCGCCGATGGGAAACTCAGGGGACCATCCGACCATGAACCAGCCGGTGACTTTCCAGGTGAACGGTACCTTCACGCCGCATCCTCCTGCCGTCGTCGCGCAGATACTAAATACGTTACAGTATAGATTTCGGGCCAAAGGAGGCGTCGCAGGTGGCTGATGATCTCGAAGCGATTCGCCAGTTGAAGGCGCGTTATTGCCGCTTTCTCGACGCCAAAGACGCCGAGGGTTGGCGCAGCGTGTTCACCGACGATGTGGTGGTCCACCTCGATATGGCGCCGGCCGTCGGCGGGGCCGACCCGATGACTGCCGCGCCGGTGGAAGGCGTCGATAACTTCGTGCCGTCGGTGCTGGCCAGCCTGGAGAACGCCGCCACCATGCACCATTGCCATACCCCGGAGATCGCGCTCACCTCACGCGCGACGGCAACCGGCATTTGGGCGATGGAGGACTGGATCATCTTTCCCGGGGGCCAGGAGTTACACGGCGCCGGCCACTACCACGAGACCTATGAAAAGCAGGACGGCACCTGGCGGATCAAGACCCTGCACCTGACCCGAACCATTCTGCAGATCACCGGTGGCGATGACGACTGAGCCCGGCGGATCTACCGGCTTCAAGCTGGCGTAGGCGAACGACATGTCACTGGCAACAAGGGGATTGGGTTTAGCCAGGGAGGTCACCCGCGAGCTGAGCATGCTGCTGCCCCGTACCGTGGCGGGGTTGAATGAGTCGACGGGCTGGGCTCCGACGTCGCCGCGTGGTCTACGTCAGTTCGGCGAGGTGATGTTGGATGAGCTTGTCCTGAGCAGTTTTTCGCTGCTGGCCGGCAGGCCTGCAGCGGCGCGGCCGGCGCCTGCGTGCACTGCGGCTGCCGAAGA
>DAIODV010000033.1:0-16063 GCA_036746615.1 Mycobacterium sp. | reverse complement strand
CAACGATCTCGACATCATGGGCAACTGGTATTACCGTCCCGACTATTTTGCGATCATGTCGAACTGCGCCAATACCCAGATCGGGGTGTGGTCGGACAACAGCTTCGACCGCAGTGTCCTTGTCGCGGTGTACGGGCAGTAGGGGAGGGATTCCAATGACGATCAACGCTAAGAAACGCGGAATGTTGTTCGCTCTCCTCGTTTTTGGCGGCGTGCTGATGCCTCTGATGTCATTGCCGCCGGCCCATGCCGTCCCCGCGCCTGAAGTGGAGTTCATCTACGACATCACCGTGCGGCGGCAATATAGTTTTGCCAACGCCGCCGACGCGATCAATTACGCCCACGGCATTTGCGACAAGCTCGCCAGCGGCGCCAGTTACGCCCAGTTGATGGGTGATGTGAAGAATGACGTGCGGCCTAACGACGAATATGCGGCGAACTACCTCGTGTCGAACGCGGTGAACATCTTCTGCCCCGCTCAGCTCTGGCAGCTGCGCAATTCGGCGGGCAGCTACGTGCCCCCGCAGTGAGTGCTATCCGTCCAGGTCGGGCGCGTACGCGGGCGGCGGGTAGACACCCCTGAGCAGCCATGCGTACGCGGCGATGCCGTATTCCAGTTCGTCGCTGGCGTCGTAGTCCGGGTTGGGATTCATCGCGAACACGCTTTCATGGCTCAGACGATTCCGGAAGAGTTTTGCGCGAGCAGACGCAAATCAGTCCGGCAGGTTCTCCGGATGCAGCATCTCGGCGTAGCGGCACGGCTCGGGGATGCCGAATCCGTCGACCAATGTTTGCGCGTAGGGCCGCAATAACCGGCACCGGTCGTTGATACCGCGTGTGACGGCCTTGGCGCGCTCAGTGGACAGGTACCGGTGCTCGACGAACCACGCCTTGTCGTCTTCGATCACCGACAGTGCGTACAGGTCGCAGACCAGCCCGAGCACCTCACGGGCCTCGTCGTCCTCACACGACTCGATCCCGGCGACGAACGCCTCGAGCACCACCCGGTCGATGTGAGCCTGCGCAGCGTGCAGCACGTGATCCTGGACGGCGTTGAACGCATCGAATGCCGACATCTCTTTGGACTTGCCCTGTAGCCGCCGCGCCACCGAGGCGATCATGTATTTCTCGCGGTCCTCGAACATCGACACCTGGGTGCCGCGGTTGAACAGGCTGCCTTCTTCTTCGTTGTCCTGCCGGGCGTCGACAATCCTCTGGATAATCGTCTCTGCCGCAGTGCGTTTCAGCACACGCTCACCGGCGAAGTTGGCCGCGAACCGTACCCATTCCACCGGACTCATGCTCTTGATGTCGTCGGCGTAGGCGGTCAGCAGCTCCTTGGCCACCAGCTGGGTCAGCACGTGGTTGTCGCCTTCGAACGTCGTGAACACATCCGTGTCGGCGCGCAACGCGATCAACCGGTTGTCGGCCATATAGCCGGCGCCGCCGCATGCTTCGCGGGCTTCTTGGATGGCGCGGGTGGCGTGCCAGGTGTTGGCGGCCTTCAGCCCGGCGGCCCGCGACTCCAGTTCCCGTTGTTCCTCGGCGTCCGGAGCATCAGCTGTCTGCAGATCGTGGCACCTGGCCACCAGCTCGTTCTGCGCGAACTGCAGGGCATACGAGCGCGCTATCAGCGGGAAAAGCCGGCGCTGGTGCACCAGGTAGTCCATGATCAGCACTTCACCCTCTTCGTCGGGGGCACTGAATTGCTTGCGCTGCAACGCATACCGGGTAGCGATGTCCAACGCCACCCGTGCCGCGTTGGCCGCGCTGCCGCCTACGCAGATTCGCCCGCGGATCAGGGTGCCGATCATCGTGAAGAACCGGCGGTTCGGGTTTTCAATCGGTGAGCTGTAGCTGCCGTCGGCCGCCACATCGCCGTACTTGTTCAGCAAGTTCACCCGGGGCACGCGAACATGGTCGAAAACGATGCGGCCGTTGTCGACGCCCGGTAAGCCGCCCTTGTACTCGCAGTCCGACGTGGTCACACCGGGCAGGTCGTTGCCGTCATCGTCGCGGATCGGCACCAGAAAGCAGTGCACACCGTGGTTGACGTCATCCGTGATCAGCTGCGCGAATACCGCTGCGATGGTGGCGGTTTCGGCGGCACCGCCGATGTAGTCCTTGCGCGCCGTCGGAGTGGCGGAGTCGCTGACGAACTCGTCGGTGTCGGCGTCGTAGGTCGCGGTGGTTTCAAGGGACTGCACGTCGCTGCCGTGTCCGGTCTCGGTCATCGCAAAGCAGCCGCGCAGTTCGAGGTTGATGATCTTCTTCACATACGCCTCGTGATGGCGCTCGGTGCCGAGGTTCTCGACGGCACCGCCGAACAGGCCCCACTGGACGCCCGCCTTGACCATCAACGACAGGTCCGACATCGCGAGCATCTCGATCATCGTGATTGCAGCGCCGACGTCGCCGGTTCCGCCGTGCTCTTTGCGGAAGCCGTCGTCTGCTGCGCCGGCGGCGGCCATGATCTTCATTTGTTCGGCCACCTTGGTGCGGGCGATCACCGTGTTCGGTGTGTAGTGCGGCCGGAAGATCTCGTCGGTTAACCGCTCCCGCATCTGGTTCTTCACGTCACGCCAGCGTCCGTCCAGCGTGTTGCGCAGGTGTTCGGCAGTGGTGGTCATACTCGACGGTAACCCTGCCACCGTCCTTTCAAACGCACCGAGCATTTACCCACAATGGCTATCATCTGGCGGTCGGTTGTCGAGGGAAGGGACGCCATGGCCAAGGTCTCCCGCGCCTTCAGCAAGCAGGGCGCGGTTGACGTTGAGGCCGTCGAGGCCGCGCTGCACCCGAAGTTCGCGCTGGCCGCAGGGCCGCAACGTTCTGTGTCACACACCTGGCTGGACACCTTCGATTGGCGACTGCACTCCGCCGGGATGTCCCTGGAATACCTCGGCAACGGGCCGTTGATCCTGCAACTCCCCGACGGCAGCCGGTTGCAAGGACCACGGCCGAAGAAGTGGCCGGCACTGCTGCACGACCTACCGGACGGGCGGCTGCGCGACGCGCTGGCCCCGATTGTTGCGGTGCGGGCGTTGCTGCCAGTGGTCACGGTGCGCCGTGCCGTGCGCGAGAGCCGGGTGCTCAACGCCGACGAGAAAACCGTCGCGCGGCTGCTGACTGAAAGCGCCGACGACGGGGTCAGCCAGCTGCAGATCCAGCCGTTGCGTGGCTACGACGTCGACGGTGACCGGATCGCCCGCCTGATCCACGGCGCCGACGGGCTGAGCGCGGCGACCACGACGCCCTACGACGACGCGTTGGCGCTTGCCAGTCGAAGTCCCAGCGGTGGTGAGCAGGATGGGGTGGCGCCATTGCGTCGGGAAACGCCCGCACCGTTGGCCATTGCAAGCATGCTCGCGCAGTTCGCAGCGGTCATCGACGACAACGTCGCTGGCACGATCGCGGCGATTGACACTGAATTTCTGCACGACCTGCGGGTGGCGGTGCGCCGCACCCGTTCGATTCTCAAGCTCGCCGGCGATGTGCTGCCCGCAAACATCACCGAGCGTTTCCAGCCCGAGTTCAAATGGCTCGGTGATCTGACCACGCCGGTGCGCGACCTGGACGTCTACCTGCTCGAGCTCGACAACATGGGCGCGCGGTTGACGTCGGCCGATCCGCGCGACCTCGACCCGTTCAGGTCGTTCTTGGTTCAGCATCGCGCCGCCGAACGGCGCCGCCTGGTACGCGGGCTGCGGTCTCGGCGCTTCGAGCAAGTGATGAGCGACTGGCGCGCCGCGCTGGCGCATGTAAGCGCTGACTCTAATGGCGGACCGGCGGCTGGAACACTGGCCCGCCAACGCATCGACCGGGCATTCCGCAAGGTCGTCCAGCGCGGGAAACGGATCACCGCCGATTCACCAAGCGAGCAGGTGCATGAATTACGCAAGCGCTGTAAGGAACTGCGCTATCTGCTCGAGGTGTTTCGCCCATTGTGCGCCGACGCGCCGTATCGCCCGTTGATCAAAGAGCTTAAGGCGTTGCAAGACACGCTCGGCGACTTCCAGGATGGCGAAGTCCAGCGTGAAGCCGTCCGAGAATTCGCCGCGGTGATGATGGAACAGGGCGCGGCGCCGCCGGCAACCGTGCTCGCGATGGGGGAACTGGCCGCGCAGCTCGACGCACATCAGCTGAACGCGCGGGGCGCGCTGGTGGGTCGACTGAAACCGTTTCTGGCCAACGAGATTCGCGCCCAGGTCAAAGCCTTGGTGCGCTGATGAAAATCTATGCGACCTACAACATCAAAGGTGGTGTCGGTAAGACCTCGGCCGCGGCCAACCTCGCGCATCTCGCCGCGCGTAGCGGATACAACGTGCTGCTGTGGGATCTCGATCCGCAGGGTGCGGCCACCTATCTTTTCCGGATCCGCCCCAAGGTCAAGGGCGGCAGTCGAGCGCTGGTCGACGGCACGCGATCGCTCGAGGACGCGATCAAGGCCACCGATTTCGACGGGCTCGACTTGCTGCCGGCTGATTTCCGTTACCGCAATATGGATTTGCAGCTTGACGATGCCCACCGGCCGACGCGCCGGATTCACCAGCTGCTGCGCCCGCTCTCAGGCGAATACGACGTGGTCTTCCTCGACTGTCCGCCGAGCATTTCGCTGTTGTCGGAGAACGTGTTACACGCGGTCGATACGCTGCTGGTGCCGATGATTCCGGCCACGTTGTCGGTCCGCACCTTCGATCAATTGTCTGGCTTCGTCAATGATTTCGACGGCCGCCAACCACAGGTGCGTGCGTTCTTCTCGATGGTGGACGGGCGCAAGCGCCTGCACCGAGACCTCATGCAACAGCTGTCGACTCAACGACCGGGAATCTTGAGCACCGCCATCCCTGCCCTTTCGATCATCGAGCAAATGGCCGAACAACGTGCGCCGGTCACAGCGTTCGCCCCGTACAGCGTCGCGGCCAAATGCTACGAAGCCCTCTGGCACGAGGTTGACGGCTAAGTTTACGAGTCGGCTTCTACGGCAACGGCTTTAGGTTGCTCACTTCGCCGCGCAGGCCGCCGCAACCGCCACCGCAACCACGCAGAGGCCACTACACCCAGCCCGACTAGCACGGCCCCGTCGAACAGCCACCGACCGGTTGAGTGTGTCCATGAATCATCGGACGTAGCGAGCAGATTGACGGCGGGAACATCGACGGTGGAAGCCAACGCGGCAAGACCCCAACGGGCCGGCACGAACCAGGAGACCTGCTCCAGCCCGAATTTGCCGGCGATCGGGAACAGCGCCCCACTGAACACCACGGAGATCAGGACGATCAGCACGGCCACCAACACGATCTGCTCGACGTAGCGGGCCGGGGATGACAGCGCCAGCGCCACCATCGCCGAAACGATGGTGGTGACGGCCAGCACGATGAACAGCTCCAAAGCGGCTGCGAACGCGGTATTCCCGAGCAGCACAGCGCCTTGGGTGGGTTCGCCTTTCCCGACGACGGCTGCGGTGGTCATGATGGCGGCCGCGACGACGGCAACAATGCCGTAGACGATGAACTTG
This sequence comes from Mycobacterium sp., assembly GCA_036746615.1. Lineage (GTDB taxonomy): Bacteria > Actinomycetota > Actinomycetes > Mycobacteriales > Mycobacteriaceae > Mycobacterium. The sequence goes on along the minus strand of DAIODV010000033.1, from coordinate 10,545 downwards.
CCTGCCAAGAACGCCGACGCCGAGAGACCGTTGGCTTGTTCGCGACGGAAGATCCGCTGCTCGCCGAAGAGGTCGCGGATGCCCAGAGCCGTGCCGATGACGACGGCGCCCATAGCGAGCACGGCAAGAATTTCAACGGCTTCGTCGGGACTGCTGCCGTACGGGTCGGCCGGGCCCAGGCCGTCGTGGCCGGGCACCAGCAGCGAGATCGCGCCAAACAGCACAGGCAATATGGCCAGGAAGATGAAATACCGCTGATCGCCGACCATGAGCCAGGCCTGTCGACGCACAGCGATGAGGATTTGGCGCCACAGTGCCTGGCGGTCTGGGGTCGGCACTTCGACGGGAGGCGGTTCCGCCGCGGTCGGGGTCTCCGGTTGACGGGCCAGATATGCGCTATGTGCGCCATACGGATCCGTGCTGACCCGCGCGATGATTGCCGGCCAGTCGGTGGTGCCCAGCTCGGCGCCGAGTTGCGAAGGCGGTCCGGCGAAGGCCGGCGTGCCCATCCCGGTGAGCAGCACAACCTGATCGCAGATGTCGACGTTGGCCGGCGGCGTGATTGCCACGACAACGACCCGTCCCTGGTCGGCGAGTCGCCGTAGCGTTGCCCGCATTTCGCCGTCGGCGGCCGCGTCGAGTCCGGCAGTCGGCTCGTCGAGCACGAGCAGTGTGGGCTCCGTCAGCAGTTCCATGGCGATCGATGCGCGCTTGCGCTGTTCGACGGTGAGGTCGCGGACCTGGACGGTGCGCAGCAAGTCCAGCGTCATCTCGTTGAGTGCCCGATTTACGCTGTGGCGGCGGTGATCGGCGGAAGTGCCACGCGGCAAACGCAATTCAGCGGCATAGCCCAATGCTTGTTCGACGGTCAGCGCAGGATGCAGCAGGTCGTAGCGCGGTACGACTCCGATGCGCGCGCGAAGGTGATCGGACGTGATGTCGTGGCCGTCGAAATGTGCTGTGCCGACGCTTGGTTGCACTGCTCCGCCCAGCACGTCGACCAGAGCAGCCGTACTCGCCGGCGAATGTCCAATGACCGCGGTAAGCGTTCCCGGCTCAGCAGTGAGGGACAAGTCCGCCAGCAGCTGCTCGCCATTCACGCTGAGTCGCACCTGGCGTGCCTGTAGTGCACCGGTCTTGACCGCCGGTGGAGGGGCCGGGGTCTCTGCTGCCGTCGGCTCTTGTGTATCCGGTTGGGGCAACGCGGTAGTGGGCGCGGCCTCGTGTGGGCGGGGTTCGGGATGCTGCGGCCGCAGTTTTTGCATCGCGCCGGTTAGCGCCTCGACCAACTCATTTCGCTCGGGCGCGGGAGGCGGCGGTTCGACGGGCTGGGGTTCCGGTGGCGTCGGTGGTTCGACAAGCGCGGCCGGCGGCGGTTGTTGCGGCGCCTTGGTCTCTTGTGTATCCGGCCGGCGAAACGCAGTGGTGGGGGCGGCCTCGTGTGGGCGGGGTTCGGCGCGCTGCGGCCGCAGTTTTTGCATCGCGCCGGTGAGCGCCTCGAAGACCCCGGGCCGCTTGCGCGGGGCCGGCGGCCAGGGGACCGGCGGCGGTGGCGGCGGTGGCGGGCGAAACTGCCCGGTCGGTGCCGGGCGTATCGGCCTGGCAGGCGGCGGCGGAACAGGCGGTCGGGGTGGGGGCGGTGGTGGTGGCGCGGGAGGCGGCCATGCCGGTCGGCCCGGTCCTCGCTGCCCAGGAATGGGCCTCATCTCCGGGCGCGGCGCCCGCCGGGGCGGCGGAGGCGGTAGAGGTGGCGGAGGTGGAGGTGGCGGCGGAGGGCCGAGCTGAAACACCAGTCGAGGCCCGTGCTGTGGATCGCCGAGCGTGATCGCCCTGCCGTCATGGATAAAGACGGTCGACATTCGCACGCCGTCGACGTAGATCCCGCCTTCACCGCGATCGACGGCAATCCACTGCCTGCCGTTGTGATGCACGACGACGTGGGTGGGCCCTGCCGGGCCGTCGACTCGGATGTCGGCACCGCCGTCGCGGCCGATGGTCACGTCGCGACCGACGGGGAAGGTGTATCTCTGGTGCCCGAGCCAGACGATCAGCGGGGAAGCGAATGCTCCCGTCGGCATAGCCACCACCTTCCGCGCCCATCTGCTTGGGCCGAGTCAGCGTCGTCTACCCGCCATAATGCCCCGGCACACGCGGGGAGACGTCGCCGCCGGCCACGCGGCCCAGCTACCAGCGGCTACCGAGATGCGCCCGGTCGCGGGGCAGGCGCGGCATCCTCGAGAAGCCGTCGCAGCACGGCGACGGCATCCGTCAACGTTTTACGGTCGGCAGGCCCCAGCTTGGCAAGTTGCGGCTCGATCACCGCAGCCCGGTCGACCCGGACACGGTTGAGCGTGCGCATGCCCTCGGGCGTGATGCGGATCCGGACCGCCCGGGCGTCGCCGGGGTCGACGGTCCGAGCGACCAGCCCGGCGTCTTCGAGCCGCCGCACTTGGGTGGTCATCGTCGGCTGTGAGCAGTGGTCCACGGCGGCCAGATCACAGATCCGCGCTTCACCGTGGGCGTCGATGGTCGACAGCAACCGGGCCTGGGCGGCCGGCAACTGCATCTGGATGCGCTGGGTGGCATAGCGGTTGAGCCGGGCGACCACGGCGAGCAGATCCGCGCCCAGGCCGGCGCCGGTCTCCCCGGGCGCGCCGCGATTGGCGGGAGCTGATGTCGTCATCCATCCATAATTCCATAGCTAGACTATCTAGACCACGAACCGCCAAATTTCGTGCGCCAAACTCGTGTGACCCGCCACGCTCGACACCGCGGGAACGGCCGAACACCTGGCACAATCGATGCAATGAGTGCGAGACGTCCCCCGACCCCGTCCCGAGGGGCTGGATCGCTGAAACCGGGGGAACTCGCGCAGGCCGCAGTCATGGCGGCGCTTTGCGCCGCAACCGCGATCATCGCTGTCGTTGTCCCGTTTGCCGGCGGATTGGCGCTGCTAGGAACCGTCCCGATGGGGCTGCTCGCCTATCGCTACCGGCTGCGCGTGCTGATCGCGGCCGCGGTTGCCGCCGGAGTGATCGCATTTCTGATCGCGGGCCTGGGCGGTTTGATGACCGTCGTCAACAGCGTCTATGTCGGCGGTTTGACCGGCGCCGTCAAACGCCGACGCCGCGGCACCCCGACCGTGCTCGCCGTGGGGTTCGTCGCCGGGGCGGTGTTCGGTGCCGCGATGGTCGGCGCGCTGGCGGTGTTGGCTCGGCTGCGTCACCTGATCTTCGACGCGATGACCGCCAACGTCGACGGTGTCGCGGCCGCGCTGCGATGGGCACGGTTGGATCGGCCCGCCGATCTCCTGAAGCACGTCTTCACCGAGGCGCTGCACTACTGGCCATGGCTGCTGCTCGTCCACTCGGTCATCGGCATCATGGGCGTCTCATTGATCGGGTGGTGGGCGCTGTCTCGCGTGCTGCACCGGATGCGCGGCATCCCCGATGTTCACAAACTCGACGCACCGGTGGAGACGGCACCGATCGCCCCGGTGCCAGTTCGCTTGAACCAGGTGCGATTTCGCTACCCGGTTTCCGATCACGACGCGCTGCGCGCGCTCAGCCTCGATGTGCAGGTCGGCGAACACGTCGCTGTCACCGGCGCTAACGGCTCAGGCAAAACCACACTCATGCTGCTACTGGCCGGCCGGGAACCGACGTCGGGCACGGTGGAACGCCCTGGGGCCGTGGGACTTGGCCGACTCGGCGGTACCGCAGTGGTGATGCAGCACCCCGAAAGCCAAGTGCTGGGCACGCGGGTGGCCGACGACGTGGTGTGGGGCCTGCCGCCCGGAACGACAATCGACGTCGCCCGGTTGCTCAGTGAAGTGGGCCTCGACGCGCACGCCGAACGCGATACCGGCAGCCTGTCAGGCGGGGAATTGCAGCGGCTGGCAGTGGCGGCCGCACTGGCCCGAGAGCCCGCACTGCTGATCGCTGACGAGGTCACCAGCATGGTCGACCAACACGGACGAGAAGCGTTGTTGGGCGTGCTGTCCGGGCTCAAGAAGCGGCATCGCACCGCGCTGGTACACATCACGCACTACAACAACGAAGCCGATTCTGCCGAGCGCACAATCAATCTCACCGGCTCCGGGGACAACACCGACATGGTCGAAACCACGGCCGCGCCGGCGGCCACCTCCGCGAACGGCCACGACTTCGGCGCCCCGGTGCTCGAATTAGCCGGCGTCGGGCACGAATACGGCAGCGGAACTCCGTGGGCGAAGACCGCGCTGCGCGACGTCAGCTTCACGGTCCACCAGGGCGATGGACTCCTCATCCACGGCGGCAACGGCTCGGGTAAGTCGACGCTGGCGTGGATCATGGCGGGGCTGACGGTACCGACAACGGGAACGTGCCTGCTTGACGGCCGACCCACCCACGAGCGCGTCGGTGCGGTGGCGCTGTCGTTTCAGGCGGCCCGGCTGCAGCTGATGCGCAGCCGCGTCGACTTGGAAGTTGCCTCGGCGGCCGGGTTTTCACCCAAAGACCACGACCGCATCGCGACGGCGCTGGCCGTCGTGGGACTGGACAGCGCGCTGGCCAAACGGCGCATCGACCAGCTCAGCGGCGGTCAGATGCGCCGGGTGGTGCTGGCCGGCCTGCTCGCGCGTTCGCCTCGGGCACTGATCCTTGACGAGCCGTTGGCGGGCCTGGACGCCGCCACCCAACGCGGCCTGCTGCGGCTGCTCGAGGAGTTGCGCCGCGAGAAGGGGCTGACCGTCGTCGTCATCTCTCACGACTTCTCCGGGCTGGAGGAGCTGTGCCCGCGCACTCTGCATCTGCGCAACGGTGTCATGGAACCGGCTGCGGCGGCGGCCGGAGGTTTGTTATGACCGCGCCGCCACAGGAACGCCCCGCGCGCCGGCGTAACCGCCCGATGGTGCTGTTGCGTCCGGTGCCCGGCACCTCGGCAGTTCACGACCTGTGGGCCGGCACCAAACTGCTGGTGGTCTTGGGTATTTCAGTGCTGTTGACGTTCTATCCCGGATGGATCGCCATAGGACTGGTTGCGGCGTTGGTGTTGACCGCGGCCCGGATGGCGCACATTCCGCGAGGTGCGCTGCCGTCGGTACCGCGCTGGCTGTGGATTTTGATTGCCTTCGGTGGCATCACTGCGGCGTTCGCCGGTGGCTCTCCGGTCGTCGAATTGGCCGGCGTTTCACTTGGTCTCGGTGGGCTGTTGAATTTCCTGCGCATCACGACGCTGTCGATTGTGTTGCTGGGACTGGGCGCGATGGTGTCGTGGACGACCAATGTCGCCGAAATAGCCCCGGCCGTAGCGACTTTGGGCCGTCCACTGAGGTGGTTGCGGATTCCGATCGACGAGTGGGCGGTCGCGTTGGCGCTCGCGTTGCGCGCTTTCCCGATGCTGATCGACGAATTCCGGGTGCTCTATGCGGCGCGCCGCTTGCGGCCAAAGCCCGTTGCGCTGACTCGCCGCGCTCGTCGCAAGCGTCGTGCGTTGGAGTTGATTGATCTGATTGCCGCGGCAATCACCGTGACATTGCGGCGCGCCGACGAGATGGGCGATGCGATCACCGCGCGTGGCGGCACTGGTCAGATTTCGGCCGCGCCGGCACGGCCGAAACTGGCCGACTGGCTGGCACTCTCGGCTACCGCGGCGATCTGCCTCGCGGCGATCGCGCTGGAAGTACCGCTGGGCCGCTAGCGTTTAGCGCTGCGCTGCGGCGTTGGCCGCTTTCTGGGCTTGGCGCAAGGTCGTAGGCACATCGCTGCGGCCCAGAAACATCTCGTCAAAATACGGTTTGAGTACCTGATTTCCCGCTGCGAAGCCGGCGCCGCCTGGCGCATCGATGCGTGGTCCGTTCAACACGGTGAAGAACGGCCGCACGTCGACGTTCTTGGCGGCCCAGTAATCGAAATACACCCGCTGGGCTTCCCGGACGGCGGGAATGGCGCTGCCATGGCGGCCGATGTATTGATTGCCCTCGTTGCTACCCATCCACGCCAGCACCTGCCGCACTGCATCAGGATGCGCAGACGCGGAATTACCTGCCGCCGCAATGCCGTTGGTGACGCTGACGCGGCCCTTGGGCCCTTCGGGCAGCAGCGCCACACCCCAGCGGAAGCCGGCCTGGCCGGCCACCGCTGCCAGGTTGTAGGTGCCGGATTGGAACAGTGCCATCCGGCCGGCCAGGAATTGGTTGCGGGAGAAGTCGCCGTTGTCGTTGGTGTCCGAGGCAGGCGGCGCGACCTGGTCGCGGTTGATCAGCTTCACGAGATACGTGAAAGCTTCGACCGCGCCGGGGTTGTCGAACGCGAAGCGATCACCACTTTGGAACACGCCTCCGGCCGACCCGATGTAGTTCAGGTAGATGCCTTGCGCGTCGTTGGCCGCGTTGTAGCCCCACTGGCGGATACGTGCGGCGTCGAAACCCGGTGTGGCGGCCGTGTGTCCGTCGGCGTCGACGGTGAGCCGGGCGAGCAGCGGGCGCAGGGTGTCGCCGCCGTCGGGGCTCCACCGCAGCGCCGCCAGGTCGGCGGGGGTGACGCCGGCGGCGGCGCGGAGATCGGCGTTGTAGTACAACGCGATTCCGGCATCGGTGAGTTGAGGCACCCCCCACAGCACGCTTTTGCGGGTGAACTGCTCGACCACCGACGGCTCCCATGCCGAAGCGGCGTTCTTGTTGATATCCATCAGCCGACCGCTGTCGGCATACCCGGCCAGATAAGCGTTGGAGATCCAGAAGATGTCATCGGCGCCACCGCCTGCGATGTCGGTGCGCAACGTATTGAAGTAGGTGGAATAGGACACCACGTGGGTGTGCACCTCGATGTCGGGATGCGCACGGGTGAACGCCGCAAACGACTGCCGATAGGCCGCCGCCACCTGCTCGTCCCACAGCCGAACAGTGACTACGGTCTTGCCCCCGCGGGGCCGAGCTGAGACGTCCAACAGCACCGCCGTCGCGGCCAGCAATATAGCCACCAACACCAACGTCAGTGCGAACAGCGTGGAAAACCGTGGCCGATAGCTCATTTGAGGCCCGTCACGACGATCGACCGCACGATATGCCGCTGGAAAATCACAAACAGCACCAGCAGCGGGACAATCGCGACGACCGTGGCGGCCATCACCAGCGTCCATTGGGCGTTGTACCGCGACTGCAGGGCAGCGGTCGCCACCGTCAGCACCTGCCACTTGGCGCCGCTGGTGATGACCAGCGGCCACATGAAGTGGTGCCATTGCGACACGACCGTGATCAGCGTCAGCGTGACCACGATTGGCCGGCTCGCGGGCAGCACGACGTGCACGATGACGTCGAGCGTGTTGGCGCCGTCGAGATACGCGGCGTTGATCAAGTCATCAGGTATCGAGCGAAAGTACTGGCGCAGAAGGAAAATCGCATACGGCGAACCGAACATGTACGGCAACACCAACGCCCAGAAGGTGTTGCGCATCCCCAGCTGAGCCATCATCAGATACAGCGGCACCACCGTCACCGAGCTGGGCACCATCAACGTCGCGATGTAGACCCAAAACAACGCGTCGCGGCCGGGAAAACGCAGTCGCGCGAACGCGTAGGCGGCAAGTATCGAAAACGTCAGCTGCCCAAGCAATATCACCGCCGTCATCAACGTCGTCACCGCCAGCGCGCGGCCGAAACCTGCGCCGCCCAAATCGGCGTAGTTGGCCACCGTCGGCGGTCGCGGCCAGGCCAACGGTGTACCAGTGGCGAACTGGTGCGCGGAGGTGAATGAGGTGAGCAAGCCAAGCGCGAACGGCGCCAGCGTAACCGCCGCGCCCACCACCAGGCCGGCATACACCAGAAGAGCCGACGGCGATTTAGGTGAGGTCATAGCTGATCCGTCGACGGAAATACAGATGCTGGACGACGGTGACGCCGACCAGAATCACGAACAACACCACTGCCATCACCGCGGCCCGGCCGATCGCCGCTGCGCCGAACGCCTCGGCATAAATGCGGTGCGCGACCAGATCGGTGTGGTTTTCCGGCCCGCCGCCCGTCAGCGCGTAGACGGTGTCGAAAACCTGTGCGGCACTGATGACTCCGGTCACCAGCACGAAAAACATCGTCGGCCGCAGCATCGGCAGCGTGATGCGCCAGAACCGCTGCCAGCCGGTGGCGCCGTCGATGCGTGCGGCGGAGTGGACGTCGGTCGGGATCGCCAGGATGCCGGCGAGGAAGAACAGTGCGACGTAGCCGACATTGGCCCACACGACCACCGCCGAGACCACCGGCAGCGCCAGGCCGGGATCAGTGAGCCACTCGATGCGATGGCCCAGCAACGTGCTCACCGCTCCGTCGGTAGGCGCCAGGATCCAGCGCCACATCACCGCGATCGCCAGCGGGACGCAGATCCACGGCAGCACGTACAGCGTGCGGAACAATCCGCTGCCGGGCAGGCCGCGCGCCAGCAATGCCGCGACCACCAGGCCGAGCACCGTCTGCGCCGGGACCACGATCGCCACGAAAATCAGCGTGACCAACAGTGAATTGCCGAATGCCGAATCGCTGAGCACCGAGCGCCAATTCGCGCCTCCGACATACTCGATCGGCCCGAGCAGGTCCCAGCGGTGCAGGCTCAGCCACACCACCACGAAGATCGGCAGCAGCAAAAACGCGACCACCCCGAACAGGCTGGGGGCGAGCAGCGCATAGCCCAGCGTGGTCGATCGGCGCATGAACGTATTAAAGCGGCTCGTTACGGTGGGTGTCGTGACGCCGAACCGGGGGATCGATGCCGACTTTCTCGCCCTGCCCCGCCATGACCTGGCCGACGCCGCGCTGTCGGCGGCCACGGCGGCGGGCGCGAGTCACGCTGACCTGCGGATTCACCGGCTCACCACCGAGATCATCCACCTGCGCGACGGCGAGCTGGAGACCGCAGTGCTCACCCGCGAGCTCGGACTGGCCGTCCGGGTGGTCGTCGACGGCACCTGGGGATTCGCCTCGCACGCCGAGCTGTCGCCCACGGTCGCGGCGGACACCGCGCGATGCGCCGTGGAGGTGGCCAGGACGCTGGCCGCGCTGAACACCGACCCTGTCGAACTTGCGCACGAACCGGTGTACAGCGACGTCACCTGGGTGTCGAGCTATGGGATCGACCCGTTCGCGGTGACCACCGCCGACAAGATCGCCGTCCTCGACGAGTACTCCGGCAGGCTGATGGCCGCCGACGGCGTGGATCACGTGTCCGCCAGCCTGAACGCTGTCAAGGAACAGACGTTCTACGCCGATACCTTCGGCTCGTCGATCACGCAGCAGCGGGTGCGCCTGATGCCGGTCTTGGAGGCGGTCACGATCGACACCGGCGGATGTGGGTTCGACTCGATGCGCACGCTCGTGCCACCGACAGGCCGCGGCTGGGAGTTGGTGGCCGGCGACGACGTCTGGAACTGGACCGACGAGCTGGCGCAGCTGCCATCGCAGCTGGCCGAAAAGATCAAGGCCCCCAGCGTGACGCCTGGCCCGACGGACCTCGTCATCGACCCGACGAACCTATGGTTGACGATCCACGAATCCATCGGGCACGCAACCGAATACGACCGGGCCATCGGCTACGAGTCGGCCTACGCCGGCACGTCGTTCGCCACTCCGGACAAGCTCGGCAGCCTGCGCTACGGCTCGCCGGTGATGAACGTGACCGCCGACCGCAGCGTCCAATTCGGGTTGGCCAGCGTCGGTTACGACGACGAGGGCGTGGCCGCCCAAAGCTGGGACCTGGTGCGCGACGGGATCTTCGTCGGCTACCAGCTGGATCGGGTGTTCGCGCACCGGCTGGGTCTGCCGCGCTCCAACGGCTGCTCGTACGCCGACTCGCCGCACCACGTGCCGATTCAGCGGATGCCCAATGTCTCGCTTCAACCCAGCCCCGAAGACCACAGCACCGATGACCTGATCGCCCGTGTGGACGACGGCATCTACATCGTCGGCGACCGGTCATGGTCGATCGACATGCAGCGCTACAACTTTCAGTTCACCGGGCAGCGGTTCTACCGCATCCGCAACGGGCGCCTGGAAGGCCAGGTTCGCGACGTCGCCTATCAGGCCATCACCACCGACTTCTGGAATTCGATGGAAGCCGTTGGCGGGCCGTCGACTTGGCGACTCGGCGGGGCGTACAACTGCGGCAAAGCCCAGCCCGGCCAGGTGGCCGCGGTCAGCCATGGTTGTCCGTCGGCGCTATTCCGTGGCGTCAACGTGCTCAACGCCCGCATCGAGGCCGGCCAATGATCAAGGCGCAGCAGGTGATCGACATGGCGCTGGAAGCCGCCGCGCGGCATGGCCGTGCCGATGAGACCATCGTGCTGGTCACCGACCGGATTGCGGCGTCGCTGCGGTGGGCGAACAACTCGATGACCACCAACGGTGTGTCAACCGCACGCCATACCACCGTGATTTCGATTGTCCGCCACGGCAATAGCGCCCGGGTGGGCTCGCTGACCACGTCCGAGGTGGACCCGTCGGTGATCGAGGGTTTGGTCGCGGCGTCACAGGCGGCTGCCGCGGCGGCGTCATTGGCGCTCGACAACGAGCGGCTGAAGGCG
>DAIODV010000032.1:6190-16130 GCA_036746615.1 Mycobacterium sp. | reverse complement strand
ACGGTGATCGAGTACGAACCCGCGCCAGGGCCGGCGGTACCGGGCAGCGCGATGGAGTTCAACCCGCCGAACTGACATCCGGCGAGCAGCGTGCTGCCTGCCACTAATGCGCTGCCGCGCAACATAACCCGCCTCATCGCCCCGCCCCCTGCGCTGCCGGCAATGGCGCTGCAGGTCCCGGAGCGGCAGGGGCCGGGCCTGGCCGTGGACCGAATGCCCCCGGCGCCTGCGCGGCCGACGGAGGACCATTCGGCGCCGCCTGCGGAACCAGCAAGGCCTGCAGGTCTGCCCCGCTGGGCGGGTGCACTCCCGGTGCAGGTACCCACTGCAGGTCTGGAATCGGTGTCTGCGCCTTGGCTTGAGTGGCCGGCGTGTCGTAAATGATCTGACCCTTGTAAGCGGTGATCGAGTTGATCGGGTGGAACATCATCGGCGGGTAGTTGAACGTCAACCGGCGCAGCGGTGGACCCAATCGCTCCCGACATATCTCGGCGCGCTTGAAGTACTCCGGTGCCGAGATCCCAGCAACGGTGTCAAAAGAGCCGCCGCAGATGAACTGCACCGGGTTGGAAAATTCCGGAATAGATATCAGGCCGTTCAACGTGCCCTGGGCAGGGTCATAGATGTTGTAGAAGTTGGCGATTCCCGGGCCTGCCACGTGCAGCACCTGCTCGATGTCCTCGCTCTGATCGCTCAACACTTTGGTCAGGTCGTTGAGCTTGTCCACCGTTCCGATCAGCGTCGAGTTGTTCTGCTGCAGAAAACCTTTGACGTCGATCAGCGCCTGGTTGAGCGTTCCGAGGGTGCGATCCAGGTGGGTCGAGCTGTCGGCGAGCACCTGCGACACCGCTGCCACATGTCCGGAGAACGCGACGATCTGTTCATTGCTCGACGACAGCGCGCCGACCAGCACCTGCAGATTCTTCACCGTTCCGAAAATGTCTGTGCGCGAATCCCCCAGTCGGCCTGCCGCTTGGGAAAGCTCGCGCAGCGCGTTGTGAAACGAGTCGCCGTTGCCGTTGAAGGTGTCTGCGGCCTGGTTGATCGCCTTGCCGAGCGGCCCCTGCAACTGTCCGGCCGCAGGACTGAGTTGTTTGGCCAAGTCGCTCAGCGCTTCTTTGACCTCGTCCCATTCCACCGGCACCGCGGTACGAGACAGTTCAATGCTTGCCCCGTTGGGCATCGCCGGGCCGCCGGTGTAGGCCGGAGCGAGCTGGATGTACCGCGCCGCAACCAGATTGGGCGCCATAATGACCGCCTTGGCGTCCTGGGGAATCTTGACGTCGCTGTCAATCGACATCGTGACCTTGACGTCCTCGGCACGCGGTTCGATCGATTCGATCTTGCCGACCGGTACGCCGACAACGCGGATCTGATCCCCGGGATAGAGCCCGACCGCTGAGGCGAAGTAGCCGACGATCTTGTTGCCGCTGCGGCCGGGCCACACCAAATACGCGCCCACCGCAAGGAAAAGGACAAGCAGCGCGGCCAGCGCCAGGCGCGTTCCGCGGCGGCGCTGAGTGATCGCAGAGACGAGAGTCATGGCGACTGCGGCCTTATCTTCCAGCGCTCCTGCACCATTCCGCGCAGGTAGTCTGCGAAGGTGTTCGGCAGCTTGCCCGGCTGGAACACGGCGTCGAACATCATTCCGACGATCGGTGCCGGTACCACGCCGTAGACGTTCACGTTGAACCCCGGTCCGGAGCCGACCACCTCGCCGAGCGTGGTCGCATATGGAGGCAACCGTTTCAGCGCCTCACTGATGTAGTCGCGACGCTCGTTCAGGTCGTCCAGCACGGTGTTGAGCTTGCTGAGTGCCGGACCGAACTCCTTACGGTTGTCGGCCACGAAGCCGGAAAGCTGTTGGGAGACATCATCAATACCGGAGATCAGCTCTGCCAGTGCAGCGCGGCGGGCATCGAGCGCACCGAACAACTGGTTACCGTCCACGATCAGCTTGTTGACTTGCCCGGCCCGCTCGGCGAGCACGGACGTCACTGACTTAGCATGTGCCAGCAGGCTTTCCAATGCCTCGTCGCGGCGGTTCAACGTGCGCGACAGCGAGGTCACCCCGTCCAGCGCGCCGCGCAGCTGCGGGGTGGCGTCACGCAGGGCGTCGGTGAGAACCTGCAGTGACTTCTCGAACTGGGCCTTGTCCAAATCGCCTGCGTTGCGGCCCAGATCCTCCAGCGCGGAGCCAAGGGCATACGGCGTTGTTGTGCGGCTCAACGGGATCGTGGTCGCGGTACCGGTGCCTAGCGGAGTCACCGCGATCGACCGCTGACCGAGAATGGTTTGGGTGCGAATCGCCGCCAGCGATTGGTTGCCGACGGCGACGTGGCGATTGACGGTAAAGGTCACCTTGGCGGTGTCGCCGGCAAGTGCCAGCGATTGCACCTGGCCGACCTTGATCCCCGACACGTAGACGTCATTTCCAGGCGCGAGCCCGCCGGCGTCGGCGAAGTAGGCGGTATACGACCGGCCCTGTGGCCAGAACGGCAAGCTGGTGTAGCCGAATGCAACCAAGACAATGCAAACCACCAGCACCACGCCGAAGATGCCGGTGCGCAGCGGATCCCTGTCTTGCCTGCGGTCTGGCTTACTTGGCAAAAGCGCACCTCCCCTTGCTCGGATCCACCTGGCCGCCCATTCCGATGAGGATGTCGCTACCGGCCGGCCCGTTGATCTTGAGCGACACGCTGCAGAAGTAGATGTTGAAGTACGCCCCGTAGGCGCCGAGCGCGGCCAGCCGCAAGTAGTCCTCGCCCAGCTGCTCGATGTCGTTGTTCACCTCGGGCATCCGGTCGGTGATCTCGGTGGCGATCGGGCGGACGTTCTCGATGTTGCCCTGAAGGGGCCTGCGTCCGCGTTTCAAAAAGTCGGTCAGGTCCGAGGTCGTCGACGCCAGCGGTGGGATGGCGCCAGCGATCGCGTCGCGTCCCTGCGCCAACCCGGTAATCAGCTTCTGCAGCTCATCGACACTCGTCGAGAATTGCGCCCCCTTGGCGTCCACGGTGGTCAGCACGGCGTTGAGGTTGTTGATCACATCGCCGATCACCTTGTCGCGTGCACCCAGCGTCGACCCGAACGAATTGGTGTCGGCCAGCAGGTTCGACAGTGCACCGCCCTGGCCCTGCAGCAGCTCGATCACATAACTGCTGATCGTGTTGACCTTGTTGGCGTCCAAGCCCTTGAGCACCGGTCGCAGGCCACCGAGCAACGCGTCGAGATCTAGCGCCGGCTGGGTGTGCTGCTGATCGATGGTCCCCCCCGCCGGCAGCTTGCGCAGCTCTCCGGGACCCGAGGTGATTTCCAAAAACCGGTCACCGACGAGGTTCTCGTAGCGAATCACTGCCCGCGTCGACGAGTACAGCGTGTAGCGCTTATCGACGGTGAAGGCCACATCCACCGTGTTGTTCGGGTTGAGCTTGACGTCCTTGACCGAACCGACCGGTACCCCGGAGATTCGGACCTTCTGTCCCCCCTTCAACCGCGTCGCGTCAATGAAGTTGGCGTGGTAAGTGTTTGACGGACCGAACCGGAACTCACCGAATACCACCACCAGACCGACGGCCACCAACAGCATGGTGACGGTGAAGATGCCGACCTTCGTCAGCATCGAGCGGTGTGATTCGTACCCGCCGGCGGCCATCAGAAATCGTCCCGTTCGGCGAAGGCGCCGTGAAAGAGCCACTGCAATGTGGAGGGTGCGTCCACCTGCATTTCAGTGAACGGCTCGTAGGGGATGTTGGCGTTGTCGGTGACCAGGAATGGCGCGCGGTACCAAGACCCGCCAGTCTGCTTAGTGGGTAAGTCGGGAAGCCCGCGACAATTCGGGCCACCGGAGGCGTTGACGATCGGAAGGCTCTCCGGATAGGTGTATGACGGCGCGCCCAGGATGAAACTCGACGAGGTGAACAAACCCGCTTTTTTCACACCCAGGATGGGCGCGAATTCCTGGATCCCCCTGACGATGGCGCCGAACAGGCAGCCAAATTCCGGTGAGTAGTCGCCGGCGACCTTCAGCGGGGCACGCATCCGTTTGAGCGCGTCGATCAGATTCTGTTCGGCCGGCGCCAGAGTGTCATAGGCGTTGTTGGACAACCCAATCGCCGCCAGCAGGCTGCGATTGAGGTTGCTCTGCTGATCCACGACCGTTCGCGATATTGTTGGCGCGTTGTTGAACACGGTGACCAGATCAGGTGCCGCGTCGGCGTAGATGTTGGACACCGCGGCCGTCTTCCGGAAGTCCTGTTGCAGCGTCGGCAGGAGCGGATTCGTCTGCTGGGTAAGGGTATTCAGTCCCGACAGCAGGGCGCCCAGGTCGTTGCCATGTCCCCGCAGACCCTCGGCAAGCGCGCTCAGTGTTCCGTTCAGCTCGACTGGGTCGATCTTGTGCAACAAATCGGTGAGCGACTGAAACAGCGTATTGACTTCCAGTGAGACCGCCGAGGCCGCCAGGTGGGCGCCGGGGCGAAGCGAGGTCGCCAACGGTGACTTGGGTGGAACGAACTCCACAGACTTGGCACCGAAGATGGTGTTGCTGGCGATATGGACTGGCGCATTGGCGGGAATGTAACGCAGCTGGCCGCTGTCGATGGCCAACGTCAGCTGCGCCTGCTCGCCGGTGTAGCTGATGTTGTCGACCTTGCCGATCTGGATGCCGCGGTACTTGACCTTGCCGCCGCGGTCCATCACCAGCCCGGCGCGCGGCGCGGTGACGGTGATGGTGTCGAACGAAGAAAACGCTGCGGTGTAGGACAGGTAAGTCAGCACCACAAAGGCCGCCAACAGAGAGGCCAGCAGCGTCGCTGCCAGCCTGACATGTGTGCGTTGCGCGCCGGTGCTTGCCATCTCCCCCTACCCGGAAAGGTTGAAATTACCGGACGCGCCGTAGACAGCCAGCGAGATGAACAAAGTAATAACGACGACGACGATCAGCGATGTGCGCACCGCCTGGCCGACCGCCAGACCGACACCTACTGGGCCGCCAGAAGCGTTGTAGCCGTAGTACGTATGGATCAGCATCACCCCAATTGACATCACGATGGCTTGCAGGAACGACCACAACAGATCGGTAGGTATCAGAAACGTGTTGAAGTAGTGGTCATACAGACCGGCCGACTGGCCATTGATGAATACCGTGGTGAATCGCGCGGCGAAAAACGAAGCCAGCACCGCTAGTGAGTACAGCGGAACGATCGCGATCAGACCGGCGATCAGCCGGGTCGACACCAGATAAGAAACCGAATGCACGGCCATCGACTCGATGGCGTCGATTTCCTCGGCGACCCGCATTGCTCCGAGCTGAGCGGTAGTGCCGGCGCCAATCGTGGCGGCCAACGCGATACCGGCCACTACTGGCGCGACGATGCGAACATTGAGAAACGCGGACAAGAATCCGGTCAACGCCTCAATACCGATGTTGCCCAACGATTCATAACCCTGTACCGCGATCACGCCGCCGGACGCCAGCGTCAAAAACGCTGCGACACCGACTGTTCCGCCGATCAGCACCAACGCGCCTGTGCCCATCGTCATCTCGGCGATGAGCCGGATCGTCTCTTTGCGGTAGCGGGTGAGCGCGTTCGGGATGTAGCGCATCGATTCGCCGTAGAACAGCGCCTGCTCACCGAAATTGTCGACCGGCCCGGCGAACCGGGAGAATATGCGGCGGAAGCGCACCGTGGCGTCGTAGCTCATCGGGCCAGCACTCGCACGCCGATTGCCGTCATGATCACGTTGATCACGAACAGGCAGATGAACGCGTACACCACCGTCTCGTTGACGGCCACTCCCACGCCCTTTGGTCCACCCTTGACTGTCAGGCCCCGGTAGCACCCGACTAGGCCGGCGACGACGCCGAACAGCAGCGCCTTGATCTCAGACAGCACCAGCTCGCCTAGGTGAGTGAGCACGGTCAGCCCGTTGACGAACGCACCCGGGTTGACGCCCTGCAGCAGCACGGAGAACACATAGCCCCCCGCGATACCGATCGCCGAGACCAACCCGTTCAGCAGCAAGGCAACGAACGTCGACGCCAGCACCCTGGGCACCACCAAGCGCTGGATCGGATCGATGCCCAGCACCCGCATGGCGTCGATTTCTTCACGAATGGTGCGAGCGCCCAGGTCGGCGCAGATCGCAGTGGCACCCGCGCCGGCCACCACCAACACCGTGACGACGGGCCCAAGCTGGGTGATGGTGCCGAATGCGGTACCCGCCCCGGACAGATCGGCAGCGCCGATTTCGCGAAGGAGGATGTTGAGCGTGAATGCGACCAGCACGGTGAAAGGGATGGCGACCAACAGGGTCGGGACCAGCGAGACCCGGGCGATCATCCAGGTCTGGTCGAGGAACTCGCGGAACTGAAACGGTCGACGGAATATCGCGCGGAAGGTCTCCAGCGACATTTCTACGAACCCGCCCACGGCCCGAGCCGGAACCGCAAGCTGTTCGATCAACCTGGTTCCCTTCTCGCGCGGGTCTGCAAGGCAGAGCGAATCCTCTGCGTCCCCGGTTAGCGGCGCCTCAGCTTAGTAGCCAGCCGACTAGCGCTCCGCGTGAGCCGGATCATATTAACTAGAACAAGTTCGCAGTGTCAAAGATCGGCAGAATTAGACAGATGTTAGTAGTTTTGCCAGGTCAGAGCAGTTGCGCTGCCAGCCATCCTGAAACGTGTTCTAGTCGCTGAGAAGTACCGTCGCGCGTCGTGTCTGGCGGAGCGTCACTCCATTAGCCCGGTCGCCGCGAAGTTCCGCTCCGGGTCGCGCCCAGCAAAATAATCCGCCATGGCGGCGCTGAGCTCTTGGGGATCCCAGGCCTGCGCGTCTGAGGTGAACCGATGCTCGACGCTGGGCGCAGACACCAACGTCACTTGCGGTCCGTAGACGATGAATACCTGACCGTTGACGGCGCTGGCCGCAGGCGATGCCAGGAACCTCACGAGGGTAACCACGTGCTCGGGCGAAAGCGGATCGATCTGGCCGTCGCCGACCTCGGGGGCGTCGCCGAACACGTCGGCCGTCATCGCGGTCCGGGCCCGCGGACAGATCGCATTCGCGCAAACTCCGTAGCGGCCCAATGCCCGCGCGGCTGTCAGGGTCAGCGCGCTGATGCCGGCCTTGGCGGCACCGTAGTTGGCTTGACCCACTGGACCGACCAATCCCGCTTCCGACGACGTGTTGACGATGCGGCCATAGACCGAGCCGTCGGAGTCCTTTGCCTTCTGGCGCCAATAAGTAGCGGCGTTGCGGGTGAGCAGGAAGTGGCCGCGCAGATGCACAGCGATCACCGCGTCCCACTCCTCGTCGGACATGTTGAACAGCATCCGGTCGCGGGTGATCCCGGCGTTGTTCACCACGATGCTCAACCCGCCCAGCCCGTCGGCGCAGCTGACCAACTCGTCGGCGGTCGCACGCTGGCTGATGTCCCCGGTGACCGCGACCGCTTTGGAGCCGGCGGCGGTGATCTCGTCGATGACGTCGGAAGCATCCAGTGCGGCGGCGATGTCGTTGACCACAACAGTGGCGCCAGCGCGGGCCAGGCCGATCGCTTCGGCGCGGCCCAACCCCGCGGCCGCGCCGGTCACCACCGCGACCTTCCCCGACAGATCGGTCGCTTTCGTGCTGCTACTCAATTTATGAATACCTCTAGTTCTGTCTGACGACGACCCGCTGCGCCCGGCTGCGCCGCGCTTGCGATCGCCGCTAGTCTTCGCGTTTCAGCGCCGCGCGCGGGCATTCGAGGATGGCCTGCTCGGCCAGCTCCTCCCGGTCGGCAGGAATCGGATCGGTCTTCACCACCGCGTAGTCCTCGTCATCGAGGTCGAAGATATCGGGCGCGATTCCCAGGCACACCGCGTTGCCTTCGCAGCGGTCATGGTCGACTATCACCCGCACGGCATCCTCCTTGAACATGGCCTCCAGTACGTGTCACCCACCATACGACGACCGCTCGCTGGACCCTCAGACTAGAACGTGTTACAACCAGGAGTGGCGAACGGGTAGCCATCGACGACCGGAGGGCGGCGAAATGCGCATCAGTTATACCCCTGAGCAGGAGGAGCTGCGTCGCGAACTGCGCTCGTACTTCGCCAAGCTGATCACCCCAGAACGCCGCGAGGCACTGAGCTCGACGTCAGGTGAGGTCGGCGAAGGCAACGTCTACCGCGAGACCGTCGCGCAGATGGGTAAGGACGGCTGGCTCACGCTGAACTGGCCCAAGGAATACGGCGGTCAGGACCGCTCCCCGATGGACTCGCTGATCTTCACCGACGAGGCCGCGATCGCCGGCGCGCCGGTGCCGTTCCTGACCATCAACAGCGTCGCGCCGACGATCATGGCGTTTGGCACCGATGAACAGAAGAAGTTCTACCTGCCGAAGATCGCATCCGGAGACCTGCACTTCTCGATCGGCTACTCCGAACCCGGCGCCGGCACCGACCTTGCGAACCTGCGCACCACGGCGGTGCGCGACGGCGACGACTACGTCGTCAACGGCCAGAAAATGTGGACCAGCCTGATCGCCTACGCGGACTATGTGTGGCTAGCCGCGCGCACCAACACCGAAGCCAAGAAGCACCGCGGCATCTCGATGCTGATCGTGCCAACCAGCGCTGAGGGTTTCTCGTGGACGCCGGTGCACACCATGGCCGGCGTGGACACCAGCGCCACCTATTACCAGGATGTCCGCGTGCCGGTCGCCAACCGGGTCGGCGAGGAGAACGGCGGCTGGAAGCTGGTTACCAACCAGCTCAACCATGAGCGCGTCGCACTGGTGTCGGCGATGCCGATCATCGTGGCGCTCAACCAGGTTCGGGAGTGGGCGCAAAACACCAAGGACGCTGGCGGCGCCCGGCTGATCGATTCGGAATGGGTGCAGCTCAACCTGGCGCGAGTACACGCCAAGGTCGAAGTCCTCAAGCTGATCAACTGGGAGCTTGCGTCGTCGGAGGCGGCCGCGCCGTCGCCCGCGGATGCGTCGGCAGCCAAGGTGTTCGGCACCGAGCTGGCGACCGAGGCTTACCGCTTGCTGATGGAGATACTGGGCACCGCGGCTACGCTGCGTCAGGACTCACCGGGAGCGTTGCTGCGCGGCCGAGTCGAGCGGATGCACCGGGCCTGCTTGATCCTGACCTTCGGTGGCGGCACCAACGAAGTGCAGCGCGACATCATCGGCATGGTGGCGTTGGGCTTGCCCCGAGCCAACCGATAACTCCGGAGGATTCATGGACTTCTCGACTACCGAAGCCGCGCAGGATCTCGGCGGTTTGGTCACCACGATCGTCGATTCGGTGTGCACGCCGGAGCACCAACGCCAGCTCGACGGTCTGGATCAGAGGTTTGATCGCGAGCTGTGGAGCAAGCTGATTGACTCCGACATCCTGTCCACCGCCGCGCCGGAGTCGGTGGGCGGCGGCGGTTTTGGGGTGCTCGAGCAGGCCGCCGTTCTTGTCGGTCTCGGCCGGCAGCTCGCGGCTGTGCCCTACCTGGACTCGGTCGTTCTTGCCGCCGGCGCCCTGGTCCGGTTCGGTTCACCCGAGTTGCAGAAGGAGTGGGGCGAGCCCGCGGTAAGCGGCGCCAAGATCCTCGCGGTCGCATTGGACGGCGAAATGGGCGACGGGCCGGTGCAGGCCGCACGCGCCGGCGACGGCTACCGCCTGTCTGGAACCCGCACCCAGGTGGGCTACGGCCCGGTGGCCGACGCGTTCTTGGTGCCAGCCGAAACCGATTCCGGTACAGCTGTTTTCCTGGTCGCCGCGAGCGACCCGGGCGTATCGGTGACGGCGCTGAACACCACCGGCTTGGGCAGCATCGGGCATCTGCGACTGGACGGGGTCGAGGTGGACAGCCGACGGGTCGTCGGCGGCGAAGAGGAAGACCAGCCCGACCACGGCGCGGGAGACCGAGCAGGCCCTCGCGGCGGTGCTGCGAGGGCG
>DAIODV010000032.1:0-6180 GCA_036746615.1 Mycobacterium sp. | reverse complement strand
TCGGCTGGATCGCTACCCTGGATATCTTGGGCCGCAGCGCTTTTCAGCTCGGCGTATTGGACCGCGGACTGCAGTTGACCGCCGAATACGCGCGCACCCGAGAGCAGTTCGACCGCCCGATCGGCAGTTTCCAGGCGGTGGGCCAACGGCTGGCGGACGGCTACATCGACGTCAAGGGATTGCGGCTGACGCTTACCCAGGCGGCCTGGCGACTGTCTGAGGATCTGCCCGCCGACACTGAAGTTGCGACCGCGGCATTCTGGGCTGCCGACGCCGGACATCGCGTGGCGCACACGATCGTTCACATCCACGGTGGTGTCGGCATTGATACCGACCATCCGGTGCATCGCTACTTCCTGGCCGCCAAGCAGACCGAGTTCGCGCTGGGCGGGGCCACTGCAGCGCTGCTGCGCATCGGCCGTGAGCTGGCGGATACCCCCGCTTAGCCAGTGACCGCCCCACTCCCGACCGTGGTCGACTTGCTGCGACCGCTCGTCGATGTCGAGGGTCGGGGCGTCTACTTCGAGGATTCGTTCGTCAGCTGGCGCGATCATCTTCGTCATGGCGCTGCGGTGGCCGCCGCACTGCGCGCGCGTCTCGACCCGGCCCGGCCGCCACATGTTGGAGTCCTGCTGGAGAACACGCCGTTTTTCTCTGCGGTCCTGGTCGCCGCGGGAATGTCGGGGATCGTCCCGGTGGGCCTCAACCCAGTGCGCCGCGGCGCGGCGCTGACCCGCGACATCAACCATGCCGATTGCCAGCTGGTGCTGGCTGACTCGAATTCTGCTGCGACGCTGGGCGATATCGACCACGTCAATGTCGACAGCGCCGAATGGGCAGACGAGGTCGCCGCACACCACGGGGCCGAGGTGAGCTTTCAGGCCGCCGCGCCCGAGGATCTGTTCATGCTGATCTTCACCTCGGGCACCAGCGGTGATCCCAAGGCCGTCATGTGTAGCCACGGCAAGGTCGGCATCGCCGGTGTGACGATGACGGATCGGTTCAGCCTCGGGCCTTCCGACGTGTGCTATGCCTCGATGCCGTTGTTCCATTCCAACGCGGTCCTCGTCGGTTGGTCCGTAGCGTTGGCCTGCCGCGGCTCAATAGTGTTGCGGCGCAAGTTCTCTGCGTCCGGGTTTCTTCCGGACATCCGCCGTTACGGGGCCACCTACGCCAACTACGTCGGCAAGCCGTTGTCCTATGTGCTGGCCACACCCGAGCGTCCGGACGACGCCGACAATCCGCTGCGGGCGGTATACGGCAATGAGGGCGCGCCGGGTGACATCGAGCGTTTCGCCGAAAGATTCGACTGCGTTGTCATCGACGGCTTCGGATCGACGGAAGGCGGGGTGGCGATCAGCCATACACCGGATACCCCGGCAGGTGCGTTGGGTCCGTTGGCGGACGGCATCGAGATCGTCGATGTCGACACCGGTGAGCCCTGCCCGGTCGGCGTGGTCGGCGAACTGGTAAATGCCGGTGGCCCAGGGCGTTTCGAGGGCTACTACAACGACCCCGAAGCCAATGCGCAGCGGATGGCTGGCGGCGTGTACCACAGCGGCGACCTCGCTTACCGCGACGAGGCAGGCTATGCCTATTTCTCGGGCCGGCTGGGCGATTGGCTGCGTGTCGACGGCGAGAATCTGGGGACCGCGCCCATCGAGCGAGTGCTGCTGCGCCATCCAGACGTGACCGAAGTGGCGGTGTATGCGGTGCCAGATCCTGCCGTGGGCGATCAGGTGATGGCCGCGCTGGTGTTGACGCCCGGCGCCGATTTCGAGGCGGACGAATTCCGCGCGTTCCTGGCTGAGCAGACCGACCTGGGACCCAAGCAGTGGCCGTCGTACGTCCGGGTCGCCGCGACGCTGCCGCGTACTGCGACCTTCAAGGTGATCAAGCGGCAGCTGTCGGCCGAAGGTCTGGACTGTGCCGATCCGGTGTGGCCGATCCGCCGTTAGCAGCTCAGGATGCGGGCCGCGTTGCCGTATAGGAACTTTGGCCACACCGTGTCGCGGAAGGGTACGTCGGGCAGCTCGGTGAAGATGCGCTCCAGCGACAACCCCATCGGGAAGTAGCCGGCGTAGAGGATCTTGTCCGCGCCGCGGGTGTTGGCGTAGTCAATGATCGCCTTCGGGTAGTACTTGGGCGCGAACGCGGAGGTCGAATAGTACAGATTCGGCCATTTCAGCATCAGCTTGACGGCCAGCTCCTCCCACGGCTCGCATCCGTGGCGAGTCACGAAGACCAGATCGGGAAAGTCGAACATGACGATGTCGATCCGCGCCACGTCCTGCGGCGCGAACGGCACCCGCGGCCCGGGCACGCCGGCGCACACGAAGATCGGGATGCCCAGCTCGACGCATGCGGCGTAGATCGGGTACATCTTCGGATCGTCGATAGGCACTTGCGGAAAGGTGCCGGCGGGAAATACCGACGTAGCTCGGATACCGAACTCGTCGTGGTCACGGTGAATTGCCTTGACCGACCCCATCACGTCGTTGGGGTCGGTCACCGACCCCGACGGCACGAATCGGTCGGGATACTTCTTCACGGCCAGTTGCGACGTCTCATCGACGACGGCCACCAGGCCCTTCTCGATGCCGAAGCGGTCCATCTCGTGCAGGGTCACCGCGACGGGATCGCTGGTCGGCAAGTCCTTCGGCACGTCCTTGAACATGTACTCGACCGGGAATTCGAACTTCTCCCGCGACTCGGCGTCCTTGGTTTGTTTGCGGATGAAGTCGTATTGCTCCGTGCCCTGTTTGGGAAAGCCGATCATCGTGTCGAACACCGGCAGCCCGGCTATGTCAGCCATGGCGATCAGATTACGCTTCAGGCATTGTGAAGCTACCCGAGAACGTTCGCGCGACGACTGGGATTGCGATCGCTGGAAATGCAGTCGCGTCCTTCGGCACTTGGTCGACCGGAGCCGCGTGGTCGACGATCAAGGTGCCGTTGGCAATTGCAGCTTTGCGTGCAGGTGTGGGAAGCAGCGAGCTGGTGGTCAACGCGATTACCCAGTCCGACAACGCCGCGTCCGAAGAACTGTGGTCACACCTCGGGCAGCCTGCCGAGGCGGGACAAAAGGTGCAAGCCGTCATTCACGACGCCGGCGACACATCCACCGTCGTCGAGTCACGACGACTTCGCCCCGGCTACACGGCTTTCGGACAAACTCAATGGTCCCTGCCTCAACAAGCGCAGTTTGCCGCCGGGTTGTCGGGCATACCCGATGCGGACCCCGTCGTCGATTTGATGCGCAACCTCTGCGCCGATCACTGCTGGGGACTGGCCGCCAAAGGCTTTGCCGCCAAGGGCGGTTGGGGTCCCGAAGTGGGCGGCGACTACCTGGTCCGGCAATTGGCGATTGTGCCCGCCGAAGCCGGAAACATCGGCGTCGCGCTGGCAGCCCAAGCCCACGACGGTGTGTTCGAGACGGGAATCGATGTCCTCAACAGTCTGGCCGACTGGCTGGTCGACCACCTCACCGAGTTAACCGAGGATTGACGGCACTACGGCGTCGATCAAGTGCGGACCCGGTTCCGCGAAGGCCGTGCGCAAGGCGTCGGCGAAGTCTTCGGCAGTGGTTACCCGGCGCGCCGGAACCCCCATGCCCTCAGCGATCTTGACGAAATCCATTGTCGGACGCGACAAATCAAGAAGATCAAGCGCCTTGGGGCCCGGTGCCGAGCCGACCCCGACGCGCTGCAACTCAATCCGCAAAATGTCGTAGGCGGCGTTGTTGTAGATCACCGTGGTGACGTTCAGGTTTTCCCGGGCTTGAGTCCACAACCCCGAAATCGTGTACATCGCCGAGCCATCGGATTCCAGGCACAGCACCGGCCGGTCAGGGGCCGCGACCGCAGCGCCCACCGCGCACGGTATGCCAAAGCCGATAGCGCCGCCGGTCAGCGTCAGCCAATCGTGCACGGGCGCACCGGAGGTCGCCGCCGCCAACAACACACCAGAGGTGTTGGACTCGTCGACAACTATCGCCCGTTCCGGCATGAGCGCACCGACAGCGTCGGCCACCGCCGCGGTGGTCAACGCACCGGATGGCAACTGCGGGCGTGACGGCGCGGCAACAGCCGCGGTTGTGCCGGGCGCGACCTTGTCGGCTAACGCGGTCAAAGCCTCAGCGGCACCGGTGTGTTCGGCCAGCACATGCACTTGGCAGCCCTCGGGTACCAGATCGCTCGGCTTGCCGGGATAGGCGAAGAACGACACCGGCGACGCGGCACCGGCCAAGATCAGGTGTTTGGCACCATCGAGTTGAGCCGCGACGGCCTCGGCGAAGTAGGCAATCCGTTCGACGGCAGGCACACCGGCACCGCGTTCCAACCGGGTCGGGAATACCTCGCAGTACCAGCGGGCCCCGGTGGCCGCGGCGATTCGGGCACCCGCCGTCAGCCCCGCGCCGCGCGTGGCGTCGCCGCCCAGCAGGATTGCCGCAGGTTCGCCGGAGCGCAATACTTTTGCCGCCAGCTCGACGGCGTCGGTGTCGACGCTCGACGGTGTCGGCACGGCCAGGGCCGAATGACCGGTCTGTGCATAGTCGGTCCACGAAATGTCCGCGGGCAGAATCAAAGTCGCGACCTGGCCGCTCTGGCTGGCGGCGATCGCTTCGGCGGCGTCCGTTGCGACATCACCGTCGGACCGCCGCAGCCAGCCCGACACGCTGCCCGCGATCGCCGCGATGTCGGATTCCAGTGGAGCGTCGTACTTCTTGTGATAGGTCGCGTGGTCGCCGACGACCACGACGATCGGCGCGTGGGCGCGCCGGGCGTTGTGGAGGTTGGCCAGCCCGTTGCCCAGCCCGGGGCCGAGGTGCAGCAGCACCGCCGCGGGCCGGTCGGCGATGCGGGCGTATCCGTCCGCCGCCCCGGTGGCGACCCCCTCGAATAAGGCCAGCACACCGCGCATCTGCGGGACGGTGTCCAGCGCCGCCACGAAATGCATCTCAGAAGTTCCGGGGTTGGCGAAGCAGACGTCGACGCCGCCGTCGACCAGGGCATTGATCAGGGCCTGGGCACCGTTCACGGTTCGACTGTAGACGCGGCCAAATGCGTCTGATGGACGTACCCGCCGCCAAACAGCACGACATGCGCAAGCAACGGAAAGAGCTGGTGCAGGCCAATGCGTTTGCGCCAGCCCGGCGTCAGCGTGTGCACCCGCTGGTAGCCGGCGATGATCCCGTCGTAGTGCGGGCACCCAAACAGAGCGAGCATCGCCAGGTCGGTTTCGCGGTGACCACCGTGTGCGGCCGGGTCGATCAGCGTCACGCCGTCGGGCGTCCACATCAGATTGCCGCTCCACAAATCGCCGTGCAGCCGGGCCGGCGGGTCATCGTCGTCGAAGTCGCCAGCTCGGCATCGCGCCGCAACGGAATCGACAAGCGCACGCGTCGCGGCACGGAGCCGCGGCGCCGCGAGCTCGGCCATCGGGGCCAGCCGCTCGTCCGCGTAGAACTCGCCCCAGCGCTGATGCGGCCGAAGCGACATCGGCAACGGCTGCATCAACGGCCCGAAGAACCCCGGCGCGTACCAGCCGTCTGGTCCGGCGCCGAACGCCGCCGCGCCCGCGTCGTGCATCACCGCCAGTCGAGCACCGAACTCACCGGCCGCGTCGGGCGTCGGCGTCACGGAGTCGAGTCTCCGCAGGGTCAGGCTCGTTGCGTTGACAGAAACAACCTGCGCACAGGGCGCGCCGCCGTCCACGTCGGAAAGCCAGCGCAGCCCGGCGGCTTCGCAAGCGAAGAACCCGGTGGGCGCTTCGGGATTGCTTTTGACGAAATCGGTCACGCAGTGACGTGCGCGGCGTGCACGTCGTCGGCCGGGCGGGCCTCCGTTTGCTCCTTGGCCCAGCGGTAGTCGGGCTTGCCCGCGGGCGAACGCTTGACCTCGTCGACCAACCAAAGGCTGCGTGGCACTTTGTATCCCGCGATCTCGGCGCGCACGAAACTGTCCAGCTCCGACAGCGTCGGCCGCGACCCGGGCCGAGCCTGCACCACGGCAGCCACATGCTGGCCGTAGCGGGCATCGGGCACACCGACCACCAGGGCGTCGAAAACGTCGGGGTGGCCCTTGAGCGCGGCCTCGACCTCCTCGGGGTAGATCTTCTCACCACCGCTGTTGATCGACACCGAGCCGCGGCCCAGCATGGTGACGGTGCCGTCCTCCT
>DAIODV010000031.1:15164-16285 GCA_036746615.1 Mycobacterium sp. | reverse complement strand
TCGACGCTGGACGACGAACCCGATTACAACGGCGCCGCCGCGGCGCTGGAACGCGCCAAAGGTGTGCTGCGCACCAAAGTGGGGGCTGGCACCGGCGTCCGCTTCACGCCTACGCTGACCTTCACCCGCGACACGGTTTCCGACTCCGTGCAACGCATGGAAGAGTTGCTGGCACGCGCGCGTGCCGCCGACGCCGATGTCGCTCGGGTGCGCGAAGGCGCCAAGCCGGCGGGAGAAGCCGATCCGTACCGGACTACCAGTGCTGTGGAGGAAGCCGGTGACGACGATCAACTCGAAGGCTGAATCAACGGTCGCTGCGCGACGGGTCGACGCTGTCGGGGCCGCCGAGGTGCTGTCCGCTGCCGCCACGGTCGGGGTGGTCTGCCACGTCTATCCCGACGCTGACACGATCGGCGCCGGGCTGGCGCTGGCCCTGGAACTGGACCGTTGCGGCAAGGCTGTCGAGGTCAGCTTCGCAGCCCCGGCAGAGCTCCCGGAGTCGTTGCGGTCGCTGCCCGGCGGTGAGCTGCTGGTCGATCCGCGTGTCATGCGTCGCGATGTCGACCTGGTTGTCACAGTGGACATTCCCAGCATCAAGCGGCTGGGAGACCTCCAAGAAATGGCGGATCTCGCGCAGGAACTGCTGGTGATCGACCATCACGCGTCCAATCAGCTGTTCGGCACCGTCAACCTCGTCGACCCGTCCGCGGACTCCACCACGATGCTGGTCGCCGAGCTGCTCGACGCGTGGGGCAAGCCGATCGACGCCGACATCGCGCACTGTCTTTACGCAGGGCTGCTCACCGATACCGGATCATTCCGGTGGGCCAGCGCGCGCGCACATCGGTTGGCGGCACGTCTGGTCGAGCTGGGCGTCGACAACGCGGCGATCAGCCGGTCGCTGATGGACACTCATCCGTTCCGGTGGCTGATGATGCTGTCGCGGGTGTTGGGTTCGGCGCAGCTGGTGCCCGAGGCTGCCGAGGGTCACGGCCTGGTGTATGCCGTTGTCGCACACCAGGAATGGATCAACGCCCGCCCCGAGGAAGTGGAGAGCATCGTCGACATCGTCCGCACCACCGAGGAGGCCGAGGTGGCGGCGGTGTTCAAGGAGATCGAGC
>DAIODV010000031.1:7192-15152 GCA_036746615.1 Mycobacterium sp. | reverse complement strand
GTCGCTTCGACGTTCGGCGGCGGTGGTCACAAGCTGGCCGCGGGCTACTCGACCACCGGTTCGACCGACGACGTGATTACTTCGCTTCGCGCCGCCCTAGGGTGACCGGTCCGGGCCAGCCGCAGGCGGGTGGCCGACAGATCGCGCAGCTGGCCCTGCCGGCGCTGGGTGTGCTGGCCGCCGAGCCGCTCTATTTACTTTTCGACACCGCGGTGGTCGGCCGGCTCGGCGCATTGAGCTTGGCCGGACTGGCCATTGGCGGATTGATCCTCGGCATGGTCGGTTCCGACCTGACATTTCTGTCGTACGGCACCACCGCGCGCTCGGCGCGCTACTTCGGCGCCGACGACCGGGCTTCGGCGGTGGCAGAGGGTGTGCAAGCGACCTGGTTAGCCCTCGGCTTGGGCGTGCTGCTCGTCGTCGGGGTGCAGGCAGCGGCGGTGCCTCTGGCGTCAGCGATCGCCGGTTCGCGCGACATCGCCCATGCAGCACTGCCGTGGCTGCGCATCGCGATCCTCGGCGCGCCTGCGATTCTGGTGTCG
Source organism: Mycobacterium sp. (assembly GCA_036746615.1). Lineage (GTDB taxonomy): Bacteria > Actinomycetota > Actinomycetes > Mycobacteriales > Mycobacteriaceae > Mycobacterium. Next base: position 14,610 of record DAIODV010000031.1, on the reverse strand, counting down.
CTGGCGGGCAACGGGTGGCTGCGTGGCGTGCAGGACACCGTTCGCCCGCTGCGCTATGTGGCCACTGGGTTCGGGCTGTCGGCGGTGCTGTGCCCGCTGCTGGTGTACGGCTGGCTGGGGTTGCCCCGCCTGGAGCTTGCCGGGTCCGCGGTGGCCAACCTGGCTGGCCAATGGCTGGCCGCGCTCCTGTTCGGGCGCGCGCTGATGGCCGAACGGCTTCGGCTGCGTCCGGACTTTGTCGTGCTACGCAGCCAGGTCGTGCTGGGCCGGGATTTGTTCGTGCGCACGTTGGCTTTTCAGGCCTGCTTTGTCTCGGCTGCCGCGGTGGCCGCACGGTTCGGTGCGGCGGCGCTGGCTGCTCACCAGATAGTGCTGCAGCTGTGGGAATTCCTTGCGCTGGTGCTTGATTCGCTGGCCATCGCCGCGCAGGCGTTGGTTGGTGCGGCGCTGGGCGCCGGTGCGCTCTCGCGCGCGAAGGCTGTGGCTCGGCGTGTGACAGTGTTTTCGGCACTCGCGGCCGGCGCGCTCGCCGCTGTGTTCGCCGCCGGGTCCGCTGTGCTGCCCGAATTGTTCACCGACGACAGGTCGGTCTTGGTCGCGATCGTCGTGCCCTGGTGGTTCCTGATAGCCCAATTACCTTTTGCCGGAATTGTTTTCGCGCTCGACGGGGTGCTGCTGGGCGCTGGCGACGCAGCGTTTATGCGCACCGCGACCGTGGTCAGCGCGTTAGTAGGCTTTCTGCCGCTGATATGGCTGTCGTTGGTGTTCGGCTGGGGGCTGGCCGGCATCTGGTCGGGACTGACCACGTTCATCGTGCTGCGACTGCTCTTCGTCGGATGGCGTGCCGTGTCGGGCCGCTGGGCAGTAACGGGGACTTAGCCGTTACCGCACCTGCGCCCGTCCGCGCTGCAGCACGGCTTCCCGGTTGGCGGCGATGTCGTCGCCGGAGGTGCGGAATTGCCGGGCCGCCATCGCTTCCAACCACAGCCCTTCGCTGGTTTGCGATTCATCGATGCGGTGATACGACGCCAGCAGGGCCCGCACCGCGCTCTGGTTGTTGCCGACGATGCTGGCTGCCACCTCGCGCGCGGCGGGCAGCAGCCGCTCGTGCGGCACCACTTCGGTGACCAGGCCGGCCCGCAGCGCATCCTCGGCGGACAGGTAGTCACCGGTCATGCTCATGCGACGAGCCAGCCCCACACCCACTTTCTGCGGCAACCGCACGGACAGACCCCACGTCGGCAGTAGGCCAACCCGAGCATGGGTGTCGGCGAATCGTGCGTGCTCCGAGGCGATCAAAATGTCGCAGTAGAGCGCCAGCTCCAACCCACCAGTGACGGCAGCGCCGTTGATCGCACCGACGACCGGCTTGGTCAGCGGTGGCCAGCGCGGCGAGATGTCCGGCAGTGCCGACTGCCCGCCCAGCTCCTTGAGATCGAGGCCCGCGCAGAACACCGGGTCGCTGCCGGTCAGGATGACGACGTCGACGGCGTCGTCGGTTTCCGCCTCGGCCAGCGCCGTGAAGAACCGGTCTCGCAGGGCGGACGATAACGCGTTGCGCGATTGCGGTCGGTTCAAGGTGAATGTGCGCACCCGCTCGTCGGTGTCGATCAACAGGCTGTCGTCAGTCATAGGCCTTACCGTAGCCACCCGTGATACGCCTTATCGTTGAGGGATGTGCCGAAACATCACCGAATTGCGCGGACTCGAGCCGCCTGCGACGGCCGAGGAGATCTCGGCGGCGGCGCGCCAATACGTCCGCAAGGTCAGCGGCTTCACTCACCCGTCGCCGACCAACGCCGAGGCCTTTGAAGCGGCGGTGGCGGAAGTCGCGGCGACCACCACGCGGCTGCTGAGCGCCCTGCCGTCGCGCCGCCAGCCTCCCAAGACTTCGCCACCATTGCGTCGGCTCGCGATGAGATGACGCAAACCGCCACCATGCCCGCGCTCAAGGAATGGAGCGCAGTAGTGCACGCCCTTCTGGAGGGACGGCAGCGTGTGCTGTTGCGCAAAGGCGGGATAGGCGAGAAGCGTTTCGAGGTGGCAGCCAGCGAATTCGTGTTGTTCCCAACGATCGCGCACAGTCACGCCGAGCGTGTGCGGCCCGAATTTCAGGACTTGCTCACAGTCTCCGCGCTCGATAGCTGCGACGAGCACGTCGTAGTGCGCGCTGCGGCGAAAGTCGTTGCGGCACTGCCGGTCAACCGGCCCGAGAACATCGACGCGATCGAGGATCTACACATCTGGACGGCCGCGTCGGTGCGCGAAGACCGGCTGGACTTTCGCCCCCGGCACCGATTGGCGGTGCTGGTCGTGCAGGCCATACCTCTGGTCGAGCCGCTGCAACTGCCCCGCACCCCGGACTATGCGGGCTGCACCAGCTGGGTGCAGGTACCGTTCGCGCCGTCCCTGGGTACGCCGGTGCACGACGAGGCGTCGCTACGTCGCGTTGCCGACCGCGTCCGCGACGCCGTCGGATGAGGTCTGGTCGACGAGCACGGCGCCGTCCGGCCCGGCCCCGAGCGTGCACAACTCCGTCTCCTCACCCGCCGCGGTAAGTCGCACCACCTGCGCCAATTGGGCGGGCGCATCGCATTGCAGGTAGTGATCGGCGGTTGGCAGTATCCAGTAGCGGTTTCGGCCAGGCTTGTCCTTGAGGAATTTGTCCCACACGAAGTTGGCGACCCGGACGGGGGAGACGTTGTCGTGCAGACCCCATACCAGGCTGGTATTGATGCTGCTCTTGGAAAGTGCTGTGAGCCAATTAGTTTCGTCAGCGGCTCGCTCATGCAAGTACTGAATCGTGTCCGGCAGTACCGCGACGCCGTCGTTGTGCGCGAAGCACTCTGTCAGAGCGACTATTTCGGGGTCGGTAGCCGTTCGGCGCGGCATGAACGTCGTCGCTCCCATGCCGGCGGCCAGCATCTCCGGTGTAGTCGCGGCCGCGGTGGCCCGTGCCGTCTCGGGGTTGAGAAGCGCGCTCTGAAACGCAGTGAGGTTGGCCAGTGGGAGGTAAATGTTGGCGTTCGTCAGGATGACGTCGTCCGGCGCATTATCCCTCGGCAACTCCGACAGCGCGATCATGCCGATACTGCTCCCGCGGTCATGCGTCAGCATCGTGTATCGCTGGAGCTGCCACACATTCGTGATCGCATGGACCAGCAGCCGTGCGTCGTCGTACAGCGAATACACGTAGGGCGCGGGCGGCTTATCGGAAAGTCCGTAGCCGGGGAAGTCCAGGAGGAAGATATCGAACTCGGCGGCCAACTCGCGGGTCAGCGCGAAGTAGTCGATGCTCGACGTCGGGAAGCCGTGCACGCACACCAATGCCGGTGCCCCCGGTGTGCCGCAGCGACGTGCGAAGACCGTGACTTCCGCTCCCGCATTTGCCGCGGTCGCTGACTGCCAATGGATTTGTGTTGCACCGCTTCGCCATTCGTCGAGGACGCTCATCGGCTAGGCGCTCTCGACCGGAAGCAGCACCCGCGAGGCGCCGAAGTGCAGTTCGTGCGTCGAGGTCTTGAGCTGTCCACCGGTCGCGGTTGGTTCACCGGTACCGAGGTTGCGCGCGTAGCGGGGATGACTTCCGCCGGCGACCAGCACACGGATGCGTGATCCGGCGCGGAACCGGTGAGCGATCGCGTCGAGTTCGAGCCTGACGGTGTCGGTCGCATCGGTCAGCCGCCGATAGCCGTCGCTGACATTTTCCGAGCGGCCCTTGCCGTCCACCTCGCTGATCCGAACGAACACGTCGACGTGGGGATTGTCGGAGGTGTGCGCCAATTCAGCGACCGGGTTGCCGATCACGCATAGATCCTTGTCGAGCACGTCGGTGGTGAAGCTGAGCACGTCGCTGCGAGCGGCCAGCGAGGTGTCGTCCCGGTAGCCGCCGTCCGGCGACAGCAGCCGACCCCCGATCGTCGGCGTCGGGTTGGCCGGGTCGTAGCGAAAGCTCACCGAGTTCGCAAAAGACCCAGCCGCTGATGACGGCGGTGTGCCGGTCAGACCGCCGCCGGGCTGCAGGTACAACGCGTGAGCGGTGGTCGCCGGCGGCCAGTCCGCCGCGGCGCGCCAGCCCTCACCGGCGACGTGGAAGTGGACTCTGCCGCGTCGCGATGCGGCCGGGCGGCCGCCGAGGTGGGTGTCCAGCCAGTCCTGTGATTCTTGAGTAATCGTCCGCAGACCCTGGAAGAGCAGCTGGGTATGCGTCCACGGGCCCATGGTCAGTGCCACGTCGACGCCGCGGTCGCGCAGATGCCGATACTGCTGCAAGGTCTGCTGCAGGAAGATGTCTTGCCAGCCGCCGATCAGCAGCACCGGCACTTGCACCCGGTCGAGCGCGACACCGAATCGCATGCCCTCCCAGAACTGCTGGTTGTCATCGGGATGGTCCAGCCACGATTCCCACCACGGCGCGCCGGTGCCCAGCAGCTCCCGGCCGGCCGCGCCCAGCGGCAACTCACCGGCAGCGCGTATCACGCTTTTCTGCGCACGCAGCTGGCGAATGCCGGCCCGGATCCGCCCGGGATCTTCCTGGTGGACAACCAGGTGGCTCCAGCCGAGGAAGTCGTTGACGGTGAACGAGCCTGTGCCCCAAGCCGACTCGCTGAAATCGTGAGGGCCGGCGGTGATGACGGCCGCGGCCAACTCGGGTGGCGGATCCTGCAGCAGCGCCCACTGAGTGAACCCGAGATAGGAAATCCCGATCGTGGCGAAGCGACCGGTGAACCACGGCTGCTGGCGCAGCCATGCGACGGTGTCGGCGCCGTCGGCCGCTTCGTGAGTCATCGGAGTGAAGGTCCCGCCTGAGCCGAATGTTCCCCGCACGCTTTGCATCACCACGTGGTAGCCGCGGGCGGCGTACAGCGCGCCGTACAAGAGCGAGAATGGAAACCCGCGGCCATATGGTCCACGCAGTAGCAGAGTGCCGATGGGTTCCGCGGCGGGCACGTAGTGGTCGGCGACCAGCTCGACGCCGTCGCGCATCGGGATCGCGACGCGGCGGACGGTGTAGCCGGTGGTCCGCGCGGGCAGGTGCAGCATCCGGCCGAGGGCGCGGCCGGCTAGATCCGTGGTTAGTGAGCGCAGCGTCGACCTCGCGGGCCGGGCGGATGTGGTGGTCACGGGATCAGGTTATGGCCGCGGCCGCGGATGCGGGATCAGAACTTGTAGTACGGCGAAAGCTCGTTTGCCCGCTGCAGGTTGGTGGACGGGCAGTCGACCTCGGGGCTGGAATAGACCGTCGAGTAGAACAGCGACTGCTGGATGACCCCGTAGCTGGTCTTGAAGGCCACCATGCAGGAGAAATACCAGAAGCTGTTGTGATAGGTGGGCTTGAGATTCCACCACTGTGCGGCGCGGTGGCCGTTGACTGTGGTTTCGACGGCGTCGGCCGGCAGCGACTGCTCGTAGTTGCGCCAGATGATCGGCTCCACGGCCAGCTGGTAGTTGCCCGCGTCGTAGTGGCACCGCAGCCCTTCCTCAGGCTGCGGCGGCGTGAACGCCAGACCCAACCGCGCCACGACGTCGAGCGGGATGTCCCGACACGGATCGAACGGGCTGGGGTCGGTGGTCGCCACGATCGGGCTCTTCATCGTGGTGGGCGGCTCCATCGGTGCGGCGGTCGACCGCAGTTGCACCTGCGGGGCACCGACGTTGGCCGGCGGCGCACTCGCAAACCCCACCACCAATGCCGTGACCAGGGCACCGAACGCCGCGACCAGTCGCAGCTTGGCGACCATGACACCCCCTCGACCCGTTGACCTCTGCCGGGAGTTTACGGGTAAACGAGAACCTGTTCTAGTGCTGCGGCAGAGCGTGCGCCGACGGGCCGTTAGGCTGGTGAGTCGTGGCTGGGCAAGAACACACGACCGCACGGCAGCCGACGCTGTGGGCCGTCTCCGACCTGCATACCGGTCACAATGGCAACAAGCCCGTCACCGAATCGCTCTACCCGTCCTCGCCGGATGACTGGCTGATCGTCGCTGGTGACGTCGCCGAGCGCACCGACGAGATCCGCTGGTCGCTGGATCTGCTGCGGCGACGGTTCGCCAAGGTGATCTGGGTGCCCGGCAACCACGAACTGTGGACCACCAACAGAGACCCCAAGCAGATCTTCGGCCGCGCCCGCTACGACTACCTGGTCAACATGTGCGACGAGATGGGCATCGTGACCCCGGAGCACCCGTTTCCGGTGTGGACCGAGCGCGGCGGCCCGGCGACTATCGTGCCGCTGTTTCTGCTGTACGACTACACGTTCTTGCCGGCGGGCGCGACCACCAAAGCCGAAGGGCTCGCGATTGCGCGGGAACGCAACGTCGTTGCCACCGACGAATTCCTGCTCTCACCCGAGCCATACCCGACCCGCGACGCGTGGTGCCGCGATCGGCTGGCCGCCAGCCGCAAGCAGCTCGAAGACCTCGACTGGATGACGCCGACGGTGTTGGTCAACCACTTCCCGATGGTGCGTGAACCCTGCGATTCGCTGTTCTACCCGGAATTTTCGCTGTGGTGCGGGACCACCGAGACCGCCGATTGGCACACCCGCTACAACGCGATCTGCTCGGTCTACGGCCATCTGCACATCCCGCGCACCACCTGGTATGACGGGGTCCGCTTCGAAGAGGTGTCGGTGGGTTATCCGCGAGAGTGGCGGCGACGCAAGCCGTTCAGCTGGCTGCGCCAAGTATTGCCCGATCCGCAGTATGCGCCCGGCTATCTCAACGACTTCGGCGGTCACTTCGTCATCACCCCGGAGATGAAGGCACAGGCCCAGCAGTTCCGAGAACGACTGCGCCAGCGGCAGTCACGATGACGCGCAGCGCACTGATGTCCTCGGTGCTGCCCAGCATGGAGGAGCTGGCGTCGGCCGAGCTGTATTCGGATCCACCCGGGCTGGCGCCGATGCCCGAGGAAGAGCCGTTGATCGCGCGCTCAGTGGCCAAGCGGCGCAACGAGTTCATCACCGTGCGCCACTGCGCGCGTCTTGCGCTGGGCGAACTCGGGTTTGCGCCGGTGCCAATCCTCAAGGGCGACAAGGGCGAACCGTGCTGGCCCGACGGCGTGGTGGGCAGCCTCACGCACTGCACGGGCTACCGCGGTGCGGTGGTCGGCCGCGGGACCGCGGTGCGCTCAGTGGGCGTCGACGCCGAGCCGCATGACGTGTTGCCGGACGGTGTGCTCGACGCGATCAGCTTGCCGCTCGAGCGCAGCGAGATCGCTGCGATGCCGAATGGTGTGCACTGGGACCGGATTCTGTTCTGTGCCAAGGAAGCAACGTACAAGGCGTGGTTTCCGCTGACGAAGCGCTGGCTTGGGTTCGAAGATGCGCACATCACGTTCGACGTCGACAGTTCGGGCTGCGCCGGCACGTTCAAATCGGAGATCCTGATCGACGGCGCCGCGTTGCGGGGCCCGCC
>DAIODV010000031.1:3142-7182 GCA_036746615.1 Mycobacterium sp. | reverse complement strand
GCATCTGTGTGCGAGCGCCCCGATGGGATCCGACGGTGACCAGCGCGCGGTGCTCGATGCCCAGTGCCGGGTACGGGGGATCGAGGGACTGTGGGTGATCGACGGCGCCGCGTTGCGGGGCCCGCCGCTGACGTCGCTGGCCGGAAGGTGGTCGGTGCAACGGGAATTGGTGCTGACGGCGATCCTGTTATGAACGCGGGCCTGGTCGTTGTCGACAAACCGGCCGGCATGACGAGCCACGACGTGGTCGGGCGTTGCCGGCGCATCTTCGGCACCCGGCGCGTCGGTCACGCGGGAACGCTGGATCCCATGGCCACCGGCGTTCTGGTGATCGGGATCGAGCGCGCCACCAAGATCCTGGGATTGCTCACCGGTGTTTCGAAGTCATATGCCGCCACCATCCGGCTCGGCCAGACTACCTCCACAGAGGACGCTGAAGGCGCACTGCTGCAAAAGGTTTCAGCCGAACACGTGACCGAGGCGGCTATCGCCACCGCGATCGCTGGGTTGCGCGGCGACATCATGCAGGTGCCGTCGGCGGTCAGCGCCGTCAAGGTCGGCGGCCAGCGGGCCTATCGCCTGGCCCGTGAAGGTCAGCTCGTGGAATTGACCGCCCGGCCGGTACGCATCGACAGGTTCGAAATCCTCGCGGTGCGGCGGCACGGCCCGCTCGTCGACCTCGACGTCGCGGTGGACTGTTCATCCGGGACCTACATCCGCGCCCTGGCCCGCGATCTCGGCGACGCCCTTGCGGTCGGTGGTCATCTGACTGCCCTGCGGCGCACCCGTGTCGGCCGGTTCGGTTTGGACCAGGCACGCTCACTCGACGAGCTCACAGAACAGCCGGAATTGAGCTTCACCCTCGACGAGACTTGCCTGCAGATGTTTCCCAGCCGCGAGCTCACTGCCGAGGAAGCCGACGCGGCGGCTAACGGCCGCGCGCTCGCCCCGGCGGGTATCGACGGCGTCTACGCCGCCCAGAACGCCGACGGCCGGGTTATCGCGCTGCTCCGCGACGACGGCCCCAAAACCAAGTCAGTCGTGGTCATCCGGCCGGCCACCCTGTAGCGGCTTGATGCCATCCAGCGCCCGCTCGGCTTGGCCGACTTCGCTCATCATCACCGTTGCCGCGGCGTCGTCGAACGCGGCCTGCTGCAGATGTGTCAGCAGAGCACTCACCAACCGGCGGCCTCGTCCGGCGTTATCGGCAAGCGAACCCCAGTCGGGCGCAGCGAATTTCGACGAGACGAACGGTTCCCACACATCCTCGGCATAGGTCCGCAGGATCACGTCCGCGATGTGGCGCTGGTGACCGCGGACATCGACCAAGGTGGCAACCATCCGCTCCAGCGAAACGCCCATGCCGGTGAGGCCTTCGATCAGGTCCAGCGTCTCGGCGTCGCGCACCGATACGGGGTCGCCGTCGGCGTCGGCGATCAGGCCGAGCTTGGCCAGCTGTGCTGCAGCGCCGGCACCGAGTCGGTTGTCGAGCTCTGCTCGGCTCACGGTGATGGGACCGGCCGTGCTGAATGGGGCGAGCACTTCGGCCGCCAAGTGCCGGATGTCGCTCTCGTTGCCCGTGCCGGCATCGATCATGCGTCGGATCAGGTCGAGTGGGAAGCCTTCGGAGTGCAGCTGCTGCACCCGCCTGATCCGCGCCTCGTGCTCATCGGAGTAGATGCCCACGCGGCCGCGCCGGGTGGGTGGTGGCAGTAATCCCTGGCGCTGCCACTCCCGGATGTTGCGCGAGGACATGGAAACGCGCTGGGCAAGCTGGTCGATCGTCATCTCCATACGACGTTGATCTTAACCTCATTGTCTGTTACAGAAATAATTGTTACGGTCGTGCTTGTAGCGGTGGACGGAGGAACCGTGAGCTTCAGAGACGACATCCGGTTGGCAACGTCGGTGGCTTGGCCGGTCGCAGACAGCCTCTACACCAACATCACCACCGATCTCGGCGCGATGCTCAAGCGCCGCGACTATCCCGGCATCCACGAAACAACGTTCGACCCGTTCGATCCGGCGACGGCCGCCAATCCCTACCCCGGCTACGCCGAGCTGCTGGCCGGCCCGCGGGTCCGATACAACCGCAAACGCAACATCTTCATCCTCAGCCGGTATGACGATGTGCGCGCCGCGGCCCGCCACGACACGATCCTGACCAACAGCGAGGGGGTGACGCGGTCGCGGGTCCAGATACCGGTACTACTCAACCTGGATCCACCCCGCCACACCGAATTACGGCGCAAGGTGCAGCCCGCGTTCGCCCGCGGTGCGCTGTCCGGATGGCACGAGATCGTGAATCGTCTCGCGCACGAACTAGTTTCGGAACTATTGGCCAACCCGGGTTCGGATGTCGTGCGAAAGCTGGCGGTGCCGTTGCCGGTGCGGATGATCGCGCACATCCTCGGCATTCCGCCGAAGGACGAGCAGTTTTTCCGATACTGGTCCAACGAGACCGTCCGAGTGGCCAACATCCAAGTGACGCCGAGGGGTCTGTGGCAGATACTGCCCAGCCTCAACGCCGTGCGCCATCTGCATGCTTACTTTTGCAGCCGGATCGAGAGCGGCGAGCTATTGGCGCGCGACACGCTGTTGGGCCATCTAGTGGCCACCGCGGGCGACGGCGAGATCAGCCGCGACGAACTGTTCTATTTCGCGTTGCTGCTCCTTTTGGCCGGCAACGAGACCACCACAAACCTGCTCAGCGCGATGTTCCTGACGTTGTCTCAGAACCCCGATCAGTTCGAGCTGATCCGCCACGATCCCGACGTGCTGGTGGGCAGCGCGATCGAAGAACAACTGCGTTTCTCGTCGCCCGTTCAGGGGTTCTACCGCACGGCTAAAACGGCATACCCAGTGGGTGATGCGACAATTCCGGCTGGCGCACGGGTCGCGCTGCTGTGGGGTGCGGCCAACCGTGACCCGCGGCAGTTCGAAAATCCTGACGCGTTCGTCGCATCACGCAATCCCTCCCACGTCGCGTTCGGCTCTGGGATTCACCTATGCCTCGGAGCTAGCCTGGCGCGTATGGAGAGCAGAGCGGTGCTGTGCGAACTCGTCGAGCGCGTGGACCGTATCGACGTGATCGGCACGCCGGAGTGGACCACGAACAGTTCCCTGCGCGGTCTGGCCCATATGCAGGTGACGCTGACACCGCGGGTGCAGGCGACGGCGTAATGCATCGCACGCCGCGGATCGTCATAGTCGGCGCCGGGATGTCCGGGCTTTGCCAGGCGATCCTGCTCGACCGCGCGGGTTTGCGCGACGTCACCATCCTGGAGAAGGCCGACCGCCCCGGCGGAACGTGGCGGGACAACCGCTATCCGGGGCTGACTTGCGATGTGCCATCGCATCTTTACCAATACTCATTCGACTTGAATCCGTCGTGGAGCCGGTTCTTTCCGCCCGGCCCCGAAATCCAGAGCTACTTCGAAGCGACGGCTCGTCGGCACAACATCGAGCGGATGATCCGCTACCAGGTGGAGCTTGTCGATGCCCACCACACCGGGGCGCACTGGCGACTCACTACACGCGATGGCGAGAATCTCGATGCCGACTTCGTCATCTTGGCGACCGGCTTTTTGCACCGACCCAGCGTGCCGCACTTCGCGGGCACGAGCGACTTCACCGGCCGGATAGTGCATTCGGCACGGTGGAGTGATGACATCGACGTTTCTGGCAAGAGGATCGCGGTTATCGGTAATGGGTCGACCGGTGTGCAGCTGATATCGGCGATCGCCGGTGTTGCGGCTCATGCCACGCTTTTTCAGCGCACACCGCAGTGGGTTGCGCGCATGCCCAACCCGCCGATACCGCCGGCAGCCCGCAAGTTGCTGAGCCGAAGCACGTTGCTGAGCAAAGCCTTGCTGCGTGCCGAATACAAATCGTTCGAGATATTCAGCGTCGGGCTCACGAAGCCCGGCCTGCGAAGACGGATGGTCAATCTGGTCTGCGAGCGTAACCTCGCGTCGGTCGCGGATCCGGCGTTGCGCGCCAAGCTGACTCCCGACTACCGGCCCGGGTGCAAACGGTTG
>DAIODV010000031.1:0-3132 GCA_036746615.1 Mycobacterium sp. | reverse complement strand
CGTGACCGACGAGGCGCTGATCGCCGGGCAGCGCGAGGTGGCGCGCCTCGAGGGGTGGCGGCGCGGGGACTGGGAGGCCTTCGTCGGCGTGGCCCCGCTGGGGGAGGGGCTGCCCGACTACCGGCCCGGGTGCAAGCGGTTGATCATCCACCCCGACTTCTACCGCCAGGTGCAGCGTCCCGACGTCAGTGTGGAGACCGCGGCCATCGACCGGTTCGAAGCCGGCGGGATCCGGACGGTCGACGGCCGGCTGCACGGGGCCGACATCGTCGTGATGGCAACGGGTTTCAACGCACACGATTATGTTCGTCCCGCCACGGTCGGCACTCACGACGGCCACACATTGAACGATGTATGGGCCGCGGGCCCCCGCGCCTACAAGAGTGTCGCCATCGCGGACATGCCGAATCTGTTCATGCTGATCGGTCCGCATTCGCCGATCGGGAATTTCCCGCTGGTGCAGGTGGCCGAGGGGCAGGCCGCCTATGTGCTCAATTGGATAACGCGATGGGCCGCGGGGGAGTACGAGACGGTCCGCCCGACTGCCGGCGCAGTCGACAACTACTTGGAACACATTCGGCGCGGGCTGCCCGGCACGGTGTGGACGACCGGTTGCAGCAGCTGGTACCTCGGCGACGACGGGCTGCCGGAACTGTGGCCGTATCACCCACAGGACTATCTGCGACTGCTCAAAGAGCCCGATGACGACAGCTATATCCTCGAATGCGGCAGCGAACCGGCGGCCGCACCGTCCCACGCCGCCGGTTGACCGGCCGCGTAAATCGTTTGGAAGGATCGCGATGACGAACAAGGTCTACGTTGTCGGTGTCGGGATGACGAAGTTCGAGAAACCGGGCCGCCGCGAGGGCTGGGATTACCCCGATATGGCCAGGGAGTCCGGAACTAATGCGTTGGCCGACGCCGGTGTCGACTACAGCGAGATCGAGCAGGGCTACGTGGGCTACGTCGCCGGCGATTCGACCTCCGGACAGCGGGCGCTCTACGAGCTCGGCATGACGGGGATTCCGATCGTCAATGTCAACAACAACTGTTCGACCGGCTCGACGGCGCTCTTCTTGGCTGCGCAGGCCATCCGCGGCGGCCTGGCGGACTGCACCATCGCGCTGGGCTTCGAGAAGATGCAACCGGGCTCGCTGCAGGGCGGCTTCCAGGACCGCGAATCGCCGATGGGCAAGCACGTCAAGGCGATGGCCGAGATCGACGAGTTCGCGATGCCCGTGGCACCATGGATGTTCGGCGCCGCCGGTCGCGAGCACATGCGCCAATATGGCAGCACCGCAGAGCATTTCGCGAAGATCGGCTACAAGAACCACAAGCACTCGGTCAACAACCCATTCGCGCAGTTCCAAGAGTCCTACACCCTCGAGGACATCCTGGCATCGCGGATGATCTCCGATCCGCTGACCAAGCTGCAGTGTTCACCGACTTCGGACGGCTCGGGAGCGGCGATCCTGGCCAGTGAGGCGTTCGTCGACAAGCACGGTCTTGCCGGCCAGGCGACCGAGATCGTCGGTCAGGCGATGACGACCGATTTTGCCTCGACCTTCGACGGCAGCGCTAAGTCATTAATTGGCTACGACATGAATGTGCAAGCCGCACAACGTGTCTACGAACAGAGTGGTCTCGGTCCCGATGACTTTCAAGTGATCGAGTTGCATGACTGCTTCTCGGCCAATGAGCTCTTGCTCTATGAGGCACTCGGTCTCTGCGGTCAGGGCGAGGCGCCCAAGCTGATCGACAACGGCGATACCACCTACGGTGGGCGCTGGGTCGTCAACCCGTCCGGCGGTTTGATCTCCAAGGGCCATCCGTTGGGCGCGACCGGTTTGGCGCAATGCGCCGAATTGACTTGGCAGCTGCGCGGTACTGCGGACAAGCGTCAAGTCGACAGCGTGACTGCTGCCCTGCAGCACAACATCGGACTCGGTGGTGCGGCCGTGGTCACGGCCTATCAACGCGCCGAACGCTAGCCTGCCACCATCCAAATAGCCTGTGCGGCAGGGCTTCCCAGGTCGACGGTGGTGGGCGCGCCGTCAGCCGATTCGACCGCTATCGAGATCATCCCGGCGAATTCGCGCCGGGTCAGCACCCGCAGCCGCGAATCGAGGCTGATCCCGATGCTGTCGAAGTAGCGCAGCATCTCGGGGTCTTTGTCGGATATCCGCGCCACCGTCCCGGTGTCACCATCGGCACACGACCACAGCTGGCGAGCCGGCGGCGTGGGTACCTGCCCGTCGGAGCCCGGGATCGGATCACCGTGCGGATCGCGCTGCGGGAAACCCAGCTTGGCGTCGATGCGGGCGACCAACTGGTCGGACACCGCGTGCTCGAGCACCTCGGCCTCGTCGTGCACTTCGTCCCAGCTGTAACCGAGCTCCTCTACCAGGAACGCCTCGAGCAGCCTGTGCCGACGCACCATCGCCAGTGCCGCCCGACGCCCCGACTCGGTCAGCGTCACCGCGCCGTCCTTCTCGTGGTCGACCAGACCCTGCTCGGCGAGTTTGCGGATGGATTCCGAGGCGGTGCTGGCTGACACGCCGATCTTCTCGGCCAACATCTTGGTGCTGACCTTCTCGCGCGACCACTCCTGGGCGTTCCAGATGACTTTCAGATAGTCCTGGGCAACCGCGGTGAGCTCGTTGGACTCGTCAGCAGGGCGCACAACGGAAGTTTAAGCAATCCTCACCTGATCTGGTGCTCTCCCACGATCAGCCGCTACCTTGCGCCGTAGGCTTGCGGTTGTGCAACGGTGGCGTGGCCAGGACGAGATACCCACGGATTGGGGCCGATGCGTACTCACCATCGGAGTGTTCGACGGGCTGCACCGCGGGCACGCCGAGCTGATTTCGCATGCGGTGAAATCGGCTCGTGCGCGGGGAGTGCCGACCGTGTTGATGACGTTCGACCCGCATCCGATGGAAGTGGTCTTGCCGGGCAGTCACCCCGCTCTGTTGACGACGCTGACGCGGCGTGCCGAGCTGGCCGAGGAGTTCGGCATCGATGTGTTTCTGGTGATGCCGTTCACCAGGAATTTTATGAAGCTCACCCCGGAGCGCTACATCCACGAGCTGCTCGTCGAAGACTTGCACGTGGTGGAAGTCGTGGTGGGTG
>DAIODV010000030.1:0-16430 GCA_036746615.1 Mycobacterium sp. | reverse complement strand
GGGCAGGTGATCACGCAACTGACCGAGCTCGCCCTCGCAGATCCCGGTGAAGGCCAACGGGAAGAACACCAGCAGCACGTTTTTCGCGTCGCGGTAATCGCTGAGGCTGACCGGTTGCCGGTTCTGGTCGCGCAGCGTGAAGTCCGGTGCGGTGGCCCCGACCGGAAGCATCAACGACGCCCGGCACGCGACTTCGGCTGCACCAACCGGCTCGCGCTCCAGTCCCCCAAGTTGACCGACGAGGTCGGCATCAGCCCTGCGGTGGGGGCTGACTCGGCGATCTCAGCGGGTAGCACGTGACCAGGCCGGCCGGTCTTCGGCGTAAGCACCCAGATCACACCATCGTCAGCCAGCGGCGCGATCGCGTCCATCAAGGTGTCGACGAGGTCGCCGTCGCCGTCGCGCCACCACAGCAGTACGACGTCGACGACTTCATCGGTGTCTTCGTCGAGCAACTCGCTGCCGCACGCATCCTCCACGTCGGCGCGGATATCGTCGTCGGTGTCCTCGTCCCAACCCCACTCTTGGACAACCTGCCCTGCTTGGATGCCCAGTTTCCGGGCATAGCTCGGGGCGTCATCCGCCGCCACCACCGTGCGATCCTCCCTTTCAGCCTCAAGCCACTCGAACGATGGCACTTATCGTCGCATAGCCCGTAGCGTTGCACATCCAGCAACTCATAAGGCCGCTCGGCACTGCTTGACGGCTTCGGACTTCGTGTCGTTGAACTGATTGACGCGCTGATTGAACGCGTCCATCCCGCCATGCGAGCGGATGGTATTGGCCAGATCGCGTGCCGCATCGGCATAGCCGTTGAGCGCCTGGCGCAGATCCTGGGACAGCGGGCCGTTGCTGCTGCCTGTGACCAGATCGGCGCTGTGGTTGAGGGTGTCGATGGCGGGGCCTTCGCTGGGTCCGGTATCGCGGCCCTGGTTGTACGCCGACACAAAGTCATTCACCTTGTCCACCGCGTCTTTGCTGGTGGTGGCGAACGACTCACATGCGCGGACCACGGCCTGCGTCGTCAGCGACTGCTGGCGCTGCGATTCCCGGACGCTCGACGTCGCGGCCGACGCCGAGACTGACGCGGATACCGACTCCCGATACGCCGGAGCCATCACGGTGTCGGCGGTCGGAGTGCCATCCGTGACGCTGGTACACCCGACGATCGCCATCAAGATCGTCGCCACGCCACCGAACGCCCGCGCCCAGGTCTGCGGTCGCCGCCATCCGATCAGCACAACTCGTGACGTTACCGGGCGAGGATCGATGGGGACTACGCAGTCGGATCGGCGGTGCGGCACGATAGGGAATTAGACCCGACACGGGCCTCGCATCGACTGACGGCGACATCAGCCAAAAGCAGATGAGCCGTCACCTAAGGAGTAGTGAGTTGACTACCGAGTTCGTCCGCCACGATCTGGCGAAAAACCCAACCGGCGCAAGCGAACCCGATCGGGTGCGGGTGATCCGCGAAGGTGTGGCGTCGTATCTGCCTGACATCGACCCGGAGGAAACTGCCGAGTGGCTGGAGTCGTTCGACGAGCTGCTGGAGCGCTCGGGTCCGTCGCGGGCGCGCTACCTGATGTTGCGCCTGCTGGAACGCGCGGGCGACCAGCGCGTCGCGATCCCGGCACTGACGTCCACCGACTACGTCAACACCATCCCCACTGAACTGGAGCCGTGGTTCCCCGGCGACGAGGACGTCGAGCGCCGCTACCGCGCGTGGATCCGATGGAACGCCGCGATCATGGTGCACCGCGCCCAGCGCCCGGGAGTCGGTGTGGGCGGCCACATTTCGACCTACGCCTCGTCAGCCGCACTCTACGAAGTCGGCTTCAACCACTTCTTCCGCGGCAAGTCGCATCCTGGTGGCGGCGACCAGATCTTCATTCAGGGCCACGCCTCCCCCGGCATTTACGCGCGTGCGTTCCTGGAAGGCCGCCTGTCCGCCGACCAGCTCGACGGTTTCCGTCAGGAGCACAGCCATCCGGGCGGTGGCTTGCCGTCCTACCCGCACCCGCGGCTGATGCCCGACTTCTGGGAGTTCCCGACGGTGTCGATGGGGCTGGGCCCGATGAACGCGATCTATCAAGCCCGGTTCAACCACTATCTGCATGACCGTGGCATCAAGGACACCTCCGACCAGCACGTGTGGGCGTTCCTCGGCGACGGCGAGATGGATGAGCCGGAAAGCCGCGGTCTGGCCCACGTCGCCGCACTCGAGGCGTTGGACAACCTCACCTTCGTCATCAACTGCAACCTGCAGCGTCTCGACGGCCCGGTGCGCGGCAACGGCAAGATCATCCAGGAGCTCGAGTCGTTCTTCCGCGGGGCCGGCTGGAACGTCATCAAGGTGGTATGGGGTCGCGAGTGGGACGCCCTGCTGCACGCCGACCGCGACGGCGCACTGGTGAACCTGATGAACACCACTCCCGACGGCGACTACCAGACCTACAAGGCCAACGACGGCGCTTACGTCCGCGACCACTTCTTCGGCCGTGACCCGCGCACCAAGGCGTTGGTCGAGAACATGACCGATTCCGAGATCTGGAACCTCAAGCGCGGCGGCCACGACTACCGCAAGGTGTATGCCGCCTACCGCGGCGCCGTCGACCACAAAGGGCAGCCGACGGTGATTTTGGCCAAGACGATCAAGGGCTACTCGCTGGGCGCCCACTTCCAGGGCCGCAATGCAACGCATCAGATGAAAAAGCTTGCGCTGCAAGACCTTAAGGACTTCCGCGATGCGATCCGAATCCCGATCAGCGACGCCCAGCTGGAGGAAGATCCGTACCTGCCGCCGTACTACCACCCCGGCCCGGAGGCTCCGGAGATCCGCTACCTGCTCGATCGTCGCCGCGCGCTGGGCGGCTTTGTACCCGAGCGGCGCACCAAGGCCAAGGCGCTGACGCTTCCCGGTCGCGATGCCTACAAGGCGTTGAAGAAAGGTTCGGGCCAGCAAGAGGTCGCCACGACGATGGCAACGGTGCGCACCTTCAAGGAAGTGTTGCGCGACAAAGAAGTTGGGCCCCGCATCGTGCCGATCATCCCCGACGAGGCGCGCACGTTCGGCATGGACTCGTGGTTCCCGTCGCTGAAGATCTACAACCGCAACGGCCAGCTGTACACCGCGGTCGACGCCGAGCTGATGCTGGCCTACAAGGAAAGTGAAGTCGGCCAGATCCTGCATGAGGGCATCAACGAGGCCGGATCCGTCGCATCGTTCACCGCGGCGGGCACGTCGTATGCGACGCACAACGAACCGATGATCCCGATCTACATCTTCTATTCGATGTTCGGCTTCCAGCGCACCGGCGACGGACTATGGGCCGCGGCCGACCAGATGGCGCGCGGCTTCCTGCTCGGGGCCACCGCGGGGCGAACCACACTGACCGGCGAAGGCCTGCAGCACGCCGACGGTCACTCGCTGCTGCTGGCGGCCACCAATCCCGCTGTGGTGGCCTATGATCCGGCCTTCGCCTTCGAGATCGCGTACATCATCGAGAGCGGGCTGGCCCGCATGTTCGGCGAGAACCCGGAGAACGTCTTCTTCTACATCACCGTCTACAACGAGCCGTATGTGCAGCCGCCGGAACCGGAAAACTTCGACCCCGAAGGCCTGCTGCGGGGCATCTACCGGTATCGGGCGGCTACGGAAAGCCGCGCCAACACCGCTCACATCCTGGCGTCCGGGGTGGCGATGCCTTCGGCACTGCAAGCCGCCGAGTTGCTGGCCGCGGAATGGGATGTCGCTGCAGATGTGTGGTCGGTGACCAGTTGGAGCGAGCTGAACCGCGACGGCGTTGCCGTCGAAAAGGAGAGGCTGCGCCACTCGGACCGTCCGGCGGGCCAGGCCTATGTCACGCGGGCGCTGGCCGACTGCTCGGGGCCGATCGTCGCGGTGTCGGACTGGATGCGCGCCGTCCCGGAACAGATCCGGCCGTGGGTCCCGGGTACGTACGTCACGTTGGGCACCGATGGCTTCGGCTTCTCCGACACCCGGCCGGCCGCGCGCCGGTACTTCAACACCGATGCCGAATCCCAGGTCGTCGCGGTGCTGGAGGCGTTGGCACGCGACGGCCACATCGACCCGTCGGTACCCGTCGCAGCGGCCCGGCAATACCGGATCGACGACGTGCAGGCGGCGCCGGCGCAAACCTCCGATCCCGGGGTCGCATAGCCGCGCCTTTGGCGGAACCATCCAGAAAACAGGCGTAGCTTTTAGGGATGGCCAACAAGCAGGTTGCGAAGCCACGATCGTCGCTGGAGCTGCTGGACAGCGTTCCGGAGTCGTTGCTGCGGCGGTTGAAGCAGTATTCCGGCCGGTTTTCCACCGAGGCGGTGTCGGTGATGCAGGACCGGCTGCCGTTCTTCGCCGAGCTCGAGGCCTCCCAGCGCGCGAGCTTGGCGCTGGTGGTGCAGACCGCCGTCGCGAACTTCGTGGAGTGGATGACCGACCCGCACAGCAACGTCAACTACACCGCGCGCGCCTTCGAACTGCTGCCGCAGGACCTGACCCGGCGGATGCCGTTGCGCCATTCGGTGGACATGTTGCGCGTGACCATGGAGTTCTTCGAAGAGGTGGCAGCGTTGCTGGCCCGCGACGAAGAACAGTTGACCGCGCTGACGGTGGGCATTCTCAAGTACAGCCGCGACTTGGCCTTCAGCGCCGCCACCGCCTACGCCGACGCCGCCGAGCAGCGTGGCACCTGGGACAGCCGAATGGAAGCCAGCGTGGTGGACGCGGTGGTGCGCGGCGACACCGGCCCCGAGCTGTTGTCCCGCGCGGCCGCGCTGAACTGGGACACCACCGCACCGGCGACCGTGGTGGTGGGAATTCCGGCGCCGGGCCGGGAAAGCCAAGCCAGCCAAGAGGTTCGGGATATCGCGAGCCGCCATGGCCGCGCTGCGCTCACCGACGTGCACGGCACCTATCTGGTGGCGATCGTGTCCGGCCAGTTGACACCGACGGAGAAGGTGTTCGGCGATCTGCTGGACGCTTTCTCCGATGGTCCGGTGGTGATCGGCCCGACGGCGCCGATGCTGACCGCGGCGTACCACAGCGCCAGCGAGGCCATCTCCGGGATGAACGCCGTGGCCGGCTGGCGCGGGGCGCCGCGGCCTGTGCTGGCCCGCGAGCTACTGCCAGAGCGGGCGCTGATGGGTGATGCATCGGCGATTGCGGCGTTGCACACCGACGTGATGCGGCCGCTGGCCGACGCCGGCCCGACCCTCACCGAAACCCTCGACGCCTATCTCGACTGCGGCGGCGCGATCGAAGCCTGCGCGCGCAAGTTGTTCGTTCATCCAAACACCGTGCGCTACCGATTACGCCGCATCGCGGACTTCACCGGCCGCGATCCCACCCAGCCGCGCGATGCCTATGTCCTTCGAGTGGCCGCCACCGTGGGCCACCTCGCTTACCAAGCGCAGCAGTCCAGCCTCGCCAGCGACATCGTGACGCCCGTCACGCCGCCCATAGAAAAGGACCTCGTCGCCCCGTCGAAGACCGTCCCAAGCGGCTAAGGAAGCGCGCCAGATCGCGGCACGATATCGAATACGTCGCATCGCGTGCCTTTTTGTGGAGTTTCCACAAAAACCTAAGACAAGGTTCATAATCTGTTACACGGCGCAAAACCGTCTTCACAGTGTTCCCTTAAGAACGTGATTGCGTTGCTTGCCCCCGGACAGGGATCGCAGACCCCCGGCATGCTTTCGCCGTGGCTGGAACTACCCGGCGCCGCGGACCAGATGGCGTCATGGTCGACGGTCAGCGGTCTGGACCTCGCCCGCTTGGGCACCACCGCGTCGGCTGATGAGATCACCGATACTGCCGTCACCCAGCCACTGGTCGTCGCAGCGACACTGCTGGCCCACCAGGAGCTGACTCGGCGCGGTGTGCTCGCCGACGCGGGTGACGTCATCGTGGCCGGCCACTCGGTCGGCGAGATCGCCGCCTATGCCATCGCCGGTGTGATCTCCGCCGACGACGCCGTGGCCCTGGCCGCCACCCGCGGTGCGGAGATGGCCAAGGCCTGCGCCAACGAGCCCACCGGAATGTCCGCCGTGCTCGGTGGTGACGAGGCCGAGGTGCTGGGCCGCCTGGAGCAGCTCGACCTGGTTCCCGCGAACCGTAATGCCGCCGGTCAGATCGTGGCCGCCGGCCGGCTGAGCGCGCTGGACAAGCTCGCCGAAGACCCGCCGGCCAAGGCCCGGGTGCGCGCGCTCGGTGTCGCCGGTGCGTTCCACACCGAGTTCATGGCGTCCGCCCTCGACGGCTATGCCGCGGCCGTACAGAATGTCGCGACCGCGGAGCCGACTGCTGTTTTGTTGTCCAACCGCGACGGCCAGCCGGTATCCTCAGCTAGCGATGCGATAGAGAAGCTTGTCGCACAGTTGACTCGCCCGGTGCGCTGGGATTTGTGCAGCGAGACGTTGCGCCAGCGAAATGTCAAAGCGATCGTCGAGTTCCCGCCTGCGGGCGCTCTGGCCGGGATCGCCAAACGTGAACTTCGCGGGGTACCGACGGTTGCCGTCAAGACTCCCGCAGACCTGGATGGTTTGGCAGAGCTGTAAAAACCCTGGCCGCAACGCCAGAGCCAGGAAAACCCATCCACCCCACAACCGCATATGCACGTCAAATCAGCAGTAACACAACATATTACGAAGGGAACTGAACGTGTCCGTCAGTCAGGAAGAAATCATCGCCGGTATTGCCGAGATCATCGAAGAGGTCACCGGTATCGAGCCCTCGGAGATCACCCCGGAGAAGTCGTTCGTCGACGACCTCGACATCGACTCGCTGTCGATGGTTGAGATCGCGGTGCAGACCGAGGACAAGTACGGCGTCAAGATCCCGGACGAGGACCTCGCCGGCCTGCGCACCGTCGGTGACGTCGTCACCTACATCCAGAAGCTCGAGGAAGAGAACCCCGAGGCCGCCCAGGCTCTGCGCGCCAAGCTCGAGACCGAGAACCCCGAGGCCGTCGAGTCGGTTCGCGCCAGGATGGAAGCCGACCACCAGTGACCAGACCTTCCACTGCTAACGGCGGTTACCCCAATGTTGTGGTAACCGCTGTTGCGGCGACGACTTCGATCGCGCCGGACATCGAGAGCACGTGGAAGGGCTTGCTGGCCGGGGAGAGCGGCATCCGCGTGCTCGAGGACGAGTTCGTGACCAAGTGGGACCTGCCGGTGAAAATCGGCGGCCACCTCAAGGAATCCGTCGACGACCACATGGGCCGTCTTGACTTGCGCCGCATGTCCTACGTCCAGCGGCTGGCCAAGTGGCTGTCCGGCCAACTCTGGGAGAGCGCGGGTAGCCCGGAATTCGACCCCGACCGTTTCGCGGTCGTCGTCGGCACGGGTCTAGGCGGCGCCGAGCGGATCGTCGAAAGCTACGACCTGATGAACGAGGGCGGCCCCCGCAAGGTGTCGCCCCTGGCCGTGCAGCAGATCATGCCTAATGGCGCCGCGGCGACCGTGGGCCTGCAGCTCGGCGCCCGCGCCGGCGTGATGACCCCCGTGTCGGCGTGTTCGTCGGGTTCGGAGGCCATCGCCCACGCGTGGCGGCAAATCGTCATGGGCGACGCCGATGTCGCCGTCTGCGGCGGTGTCGAAGGCCCGATTGAGGCGCTGCCCATCGCCGCGTTCTCGATGATGCGGGCCATGTCGACACGCAACGACGACCCCGAAGGCGCGTCGCGTCCGTTCGACAAGGACCGTGACGGCTTCGTGTTCGGCGAAGCGGGCTCGCTGATGATCATCGAGACCGAGGAGCACGCCACGGCCCGTGGCGCGAAGCCACTGGCCCGGTTGATGGGTGCCGGCATCACGTCGGACGCCTTCCACATGGTGGCGCCGGCACCGGACGGCGTGCGCGCCGGACGGGCGATGACGCGCTCGCTGGAGCTGGCGGGCTTGTCCCCCAAGGACATTGACCACGTCAACGCACACGCGACTGCTACCCCGATCGGTGACACGGCAGAGGCCAATGCGCTGCGTGAGGCTGGTTGCCAGCATGCCGCGGTCTATGCGCCAAAGTCGGCGCTGGGCCACTCCATCGGTGCAGTGGGTTCGCTGGAATCGGTGCTGACGGTGCTCACACTGCGAGACGGCGTCATACCACCGACACTGAACTATCACACCCCCGATCCCGAGATCGACCTCGACGTCGTCGCGGGCGAGCCACGTTATGGCGACTACCAGTACGCCATCAACAACTCGTTCGGCTTCGGCGGACACAACGTCGCTCTCGTCTTCGGGCGGTACTGAGCACGAAAGGAACGTTCGCAAAAGCAATGGCAAGGTTGGCTACGGGGAACGGAATCCCCAATATCGTTGTCACCGGCGTTGCCATGACGACGGCTCTCGCATCTGATGCCGAGACCACATGGAAGTTGCTGTTGGACGGGCAAAGTGGGATACGCCTCCTCGACGACCCGTTCGTCGAGGAGTACGACCTGCCGGTTCGTATCGGCGGTCACCTCCTCGAGGAGTTCGACAGCCAGCTGGACCGCGTCGAGAACCGCCGGATGGGCTATCTGCAGAAGATGGCCACGGTGCTGAACCGGCGGGTATGGGAAAACGCGGGTTCACCCGAGGTGGACACCAACCGGTTGGCGGTGTCGATCGGGACCGGCATGGGTTCGAGCGAAGAATTGATCTTCGCCTACGACGGCATGCGCGCTCGTGGTTTGAAGGCGGTCTCTCCGCTGGTCGTGCAGATGTACATGCCCAACGGCGCAGCCGCGGCGATCGGGCTACAGCGCGAAGCCAAAGCCGGTGTGATGACCGCGGTGTCGGCATGCGCGTCCGGTTCGGAGGGCATCGCCCGCGCCTGGCAGCAGATCGCGCTCGGCGAGGCCGACATCGCGATCTGCGGTGGCGTCGAGACCAAAATCGAGGCGGTGCCGATCGCAGGCTTCGCCCAGATGCGCATCGTGTTGTCCACCAACAACGAGGACCCCGCCGGCGCCTGCCGCCCGTTTGACAGGGACCGCACGGGCTTCGTGTTCGGTGAGGCCGGCGCATTGATGGTGATCGAGACCGAGGAGCACGCCAAGGCGCGCGGCGCCAACATCTTGGCTCGGATCATGGGCGCCAGCGTCACCTCGGACGGCTTCCACATGGTGGCGCCCGACCCCAACGGGGAACGCGCCGGCCATGCGATGACGCGGGCGATCGAGTTGGCCGGCCTGACCCCGGCCGACATCAGCCACGTCAACGCCCACGCCACCGGCACTTCGGTCGGCGATGTCGCCGAGGGCAAGGCGATCAACAACGCGCTGGGCCGGCATGGCGGAAACGCTGCGGTGTATGCGCCCAAGTCAGCGCTCGGCCACTCGGTCGGTGCGGTGGGTGCCGTGGAATCGATCTTGACCGTGCTGGCATTGCGAGACCAGGTCGTGCCGCCCACTCTGAATCTGAAGAACCTGGATCCAGAGATCGACCTCGACGTGGTGGCGGACAACCCGCGCGCGGGTGACTACCAGTACGCCATCAACAATTCGTTCGGATTCGGCGGGCACAACGTCGCAATCACGTTTGGCCGCTATTAAATCGAACCACCACTGAAACAGGAGACCTGCGATGACGACCCTGGCCCCGGATACGGTTGACGAGTCGCTCGACCCGCGCGATCCGCTGCTGCGGCTGCGCAGGTTCTTCGACGACGGCAGTGTCGAGCTGCTGCACGAGCGTGACCGCTCAGGTGTGCTCGCCGCCGCCGGAACGGTGAATGGCTTGCGCACCATCGCTTTCTGCACCGACGGCACCGTGATGGGCGGTGCGATGGGCATCGAAGGCTGCACGCACATCGTCAACGCCTACGACACTGCGATCGAGGAACAGAGCCCGATCGTGGGCATCTGGCACTCCGGCGGTGCCAGGCTAGCCGAGGGCGTTCGCGCGCTGCACGCGGTCGGACTGGTCTTCGAGGCGATGATCCGAGCGTCGGGATACATCCCGCAGATCTCAGTGGTCGTCGGCTTCGCCGCCGGCGGCGCGGCCTACGGGCCGGCCCTGACTGACGTGGTCGTGATGGCGCCGGACAGCCGGGTCTTCGTCACCGGGCCAGACATTGTGCGCACGGTCACCGGCGAGGACGTCGACATGGCGTCGCTGGGCGGCCCGGACACCCACCACAAGAAGTCCGGGGTGTGCCACATCGTCGCCGACGACGAGGCCGACGCGTACGAGCGTGGCCGTCGGCTGGTCGGATTGTTCTGCCAGCAAGGGCATTTCGACCGCAGCAAGGCTGAGGCCCATGACAGCGACCTGCATGCGCTGCTGCCGGAGTCCCCGCGACGCGCCTACGACGTGCACCCGATCGTCACCGCGCTGCTCGATGACGACGCGCCGTTCGAGGAGTTCCAGGCCAGGTGGGCGCCGTCGATGGTGGTCGGACTGGGCCGGCTGTCAGGCCGCACGGTCGGGGTGCTGGCCAACAACCCGCTGCGGCTGGGTGGCTGCCTGAACTCCGAAAGCGCCGAGAAGGCAGCGCGTTTCGTGCGTCTCTGTGACGCGTTCGGTATCCCGCTGATCGTGATCGTCGACGTGCCCGGCTATCTGCCCGGTGTCGACCAAGAGTGGGGCGGCGTGGTTCGCCGCGGCGCAAAGCTGCTGCACGCGTTCGGTGAGGCCACCGTTCCGCGCGTCACGCTCGTCACCCGAAAGACGTACGGCGGGGCCTACATTGCGATGAACTCGCGTTCGCTGAACGCCACCAAGGTGTTCGCCTGGCCGGACGCCGAGGTCGCGGTGATGGGCGCCAAGGCAGCGGTGGGCATTCTGCACAGAAAGAAGCTGGCCGCGGCGGCCGACCACGAGCGCGAGGCGCTGCACGACGAGCTGGCCGAGGAGCACGAGCGCATTGCCGGCGGCGTCGACAGTGCCATCGAGATCGGCGTGGTCGACGAGAAGATCGACCCGGCACACACTCGCAGCAAGCTCACCCAGGCGTTGGCCGAAGCGCCTGCGCGCAGGGGCCGGCACAAGAACATTCCGCTGTAGTTAGTTAGCGCGAACAGACGCAGAATCGCACTCCGCGGGCCTCACGCGTGCGATTCTGCGTCTGCTCGTCGCACCTACCGCGTGGTGTAGCCGCCGTTGGCGAAGATGGTCTGGCCGGTAACCCAGTGGCCCTCGTCAGCCAGGAACACCACCAGCGGCGCGATGTCCTCGATGCGGGTCAGTCGGCTGCCCATGGCCTGCGACTTGTGAAATTCGACCCTCTCCGGTGTCTCCTCGCCGTAGAAGAACGGCGTGTCCATCGGTCCTGGCGCCACATTGTTCACCGAAATGCCGCGTGCGGCAAACTCTTTGGCGGCAGCGCGGGTGAAGTGTTCAACCGGGCTCTTGGCGCCGGCGTAGGTGGAGTAACCGTCGGTAAAAGCCGCCAGTAGCGCGGTCACGATGGTGATCACCGAACCACCCTCGTTCAGCCGTTTTCCAGCCTGCTGCAAGAAAAAGTATGCAGCCTTGGCGTTGATGTCGAACATCGAGTCATATTCCGCCTCACTGGTTTCGAGGATTGGCTTACGTAAGACCTTGCCGACTGTGTTGATCGCGATATCGACACCACCAAAAGCGTCCATCGCCGCGTCGAACAAGGCGCTCACGTTGCCCGGCTCGGTGAGATCGCCCTGCACCTTGATCGATTCGACGCCGGCACCTTGCACGGCGGCGACGGTCTTGTCGGCGTCTGGCTCAGTGGCCGCGCTGTTGTAGTGCACCGCGACGTTGACTCCCTTTTCAGCCAATGTGGTGCTGATCAGTCCGCCCAGGTTCTTGGCTCCGGCGGCCACAACGGCCGCTTTGCCAGCCAATTTGGTCATGCTCATCCTCCTTGTCTGATGAGGATGAACCTAGGCCGTCGAGCACATTCCGGCTAGCCCGCTGCCTCTGGCTTCGTGGCGGTGACGGCGTGCATGCGGATGAGTGGAAGTCCCCACCAACCCCGCCAGCCAAGATCGCGCCGCTGGACGTCCGTCATGCCCTGTTGTCGCAACCGGGCGGCATACAGACGGGTGAAACCGATATCGGCGATGACGGCGCGCCCACCGGGTCGCAAGACGCGCACGGCCTCGTCGATCGCTGATCGCCGCGCGTCGTTGCCCGGCAGGTTGTGGATCGCCAGACTGCTCACGATGAGATCGAAGGACTCGTCCGGAAAATGAAGAGCGGTCATGTCCTCGGTGTGCAATTCGACCCGGTCGGCAACGCCCTCGGCATCGGCGTTCGTTAGCGTCGCTTGCATCGAGTTGCCGGTCTGGTCGGGCCGCCAAATGTCCACTCCGACAGCCTTTCCACGCGCCACAAACTTGGCCGCCATCAACAACACCGCACCCCGCCCGCAGCCGAGGTCGAGCACCCGTTCATCGCCCCGCAGATCCAGTGCGGACAGCAGCCGTGCCCACACTTCGAACTTTCCTCGCAGGCTGAACCTCCAGATGCCGAGGCCGGCGGCGATCAGCAGGACGGCGACGACAGCGGCCAGCAGCCCAATCAGCATTCGTCCGCTCGTTAGCCACAGGCCGGCGAAAACCGCTGCGGTAAGGCACAACAGCAGATAGCCGATCAACACGACCGGCGCTGGGATCAGCCGGTAGTCCCCGTCCACCCCATACCGCCCTCGCGGACGCGCGAAATCGGTTGCCAGCTCAGTCATCCTGGATACCTCCATAGGTTGCCGCCCGGTAGTCGCGGACGAGTCGTTCGAGGATCGGAAGGGCTTTCGCCGCAGCGCGTTTCACGGCATCGGCGCTCGGCGCATCGGCTGGCTCGAACGCCCGCCGCACGGTGTCTGCGAGCTGATCGGCCTTCTGCTCCAAGGTCAACGTGATCGCCGGTGGGTGAAACGGTTCTGCCGCAAAGAAACCGAAGACGATCGTGGGCAGGGTGTAGTCGAGTTCATTCAACTGCAGGTCGGACCGCAGCATCGACTCCGCGGCGAGTGCACCCAGATAGTCGCGGTTGACACCGAGCTTGCTTTCCTCCAGCTGCTGGTGCTGGGCCGCGGCAAGAAAAGTGCCGAGGGTATCGACGTCGCGGGTGTAGAGGGCACGCAGCACTGGACGGTTCATCGCCTCGATGAACAGCCGCCGCAAGTAGCGGTGCAGTGCGACCTCGGCGGGATCATTGCGAACTGCATCCACAATCGCGTCTGCCATCGCCGCCGCCTCGCGCGCGCTGACTGCGTGGAACACTTCCTCGCGGGAACGCCAGTGCAGATAGATCGTGCCCTTGCCGACACCGGCGCGGCGAGCCAATTCATCGATGGTCACCCGGCGATAGCCCCACGCCAGCAGCAGGTCGCGGGCGGTATCAAGGATTCGATCAGCCCGTTGTCGCCGATCGCCGCGCGAGCCTTCTACCATCACAGCACCCACCTTATGACCACAATACGATTCTGGTCAACGGTCAGATCGACGTTTTGCAGATCGTTACTCGCACTTTCCCTGCGAAACGTCAATCTCGGCCGCGGTCCAGGATTTGGCGCAGCACCTGATCGAGTTGGCTTTCCGGCGACGACGAATGCCCGTCTGATCGCCACGCGACGAAGTCGTCGGGACGCACCAGCAGTGCTGCGTCGGGCGCCAGGCCGGTGATCCGCGCCCAGTCGCCACTGACGTCGCCTTCAGTTCCGATGCGCCGCACGTTGATTGGAACGCCGACGGCCTTCGACGCGGATGCTGCAGCGTCGGACCACGCGGTCCCGTCGTCTCCGGTGAACAACGTGAACCCGGGACCGAGCAGGTCGAGAGTCGAGACGCGCTTCCCGTCGACCTCGACCCAGGCGTGCGGGACGCGGGTACCAGGCTGCGCGCGTAGCTCGTCGACCAGTTGCACCGTGTCGGGATCCGCCGGTGCGGGTTCATCGGAAACGACTGCGGCCGACCAGTATTGGTACCCGATCAGCAGTGGGAACATCGGCGCCTCCTCGTCCGGCGACAGTTGCGGTCGGTTGTCGTCCAAGCGCAGCAGCGCGAGGGCCGGACCCGTGAGCGACTGGCGCGCATTGAAGCGCCCGACCGGATGACGCTCGGCGTGGTAGGTAGTCAGCAGGCTCGGTCCGGCTTCGCCATTGATGACGGCGGCGAGCTTCCAGCTCAGGTTGTCTGCGCTTTGGATGGCGGTGTTGGCTCCCCCGGCCTTGAATGGCGGCATCGTGTGGGCAGCGTCGCCGACGAGAAAGACACGGCCACATTGGAATTGGTCGGCGACCCGCTCGTATGGCTGCCAGGCTGCGACGTCAACGATCTCCACATCGATCTGTTCGCCGACCGCGGCGTTGAGCAATTCGGTACAACGTTGCGGGGTGAACTGTTCCGCAGTCTCGCCTCTATCGGGCAAGTAAGTGGTGAGGAACAAGCCGAGGTCGTCCTCGACGACGAGAAAGAGCCCGTCCACGTCATCGTTTTTGACTTGCACGGCGTCGCCGTCGCCCAAGTCCGGGACGAACTTGCGCCACGGCGCCCGAAAGTAGATGAAGACAACGAAGATCGGCACCGCGCCGTATCCCGAGGTGGTCACGCCAAGCCAGTCGCGGATCCGGCTGTGCACGCCGTCGGCCGCGACGAGATAGTCAGCGCGTACCGTCTCGGTCTCTTGCGAACCCTCGTCGCGCACAACCACGGTGACACCGGTCTCGCCCTGCTCGAAAGACAACAACTCCGTCGCGTACCGAACCTCGCTGCCGCGCCGCCGCGTCTCAGCGAGCAGCATCGGCTCCAGCCTGCTTTGCGGGCAATACTGCGCGGCCGGCTCGGGGGTCAGGTCGGCGAAGGGAGCGAAAAGGGCGTTGGCGTCAAAGGCCGGTCCTTCGTCCGCGCTGTTCAGCGTCTGCCTGACGAACCCGTCGGAAACGCCGCTGGCAACAGCGTGCACCTGATCTTCAAGGCCGAGCCGGCGCAAGATCTCCAAACTGCGGAAACTCAGGTTGCGCGCTTTCGGGTAGATGAAGACCTCGCGGCGTTTCTCGGCCAGTAATGACTCGATGCCCTGCTGGGCCAGCAGCGCCGAGGCAGCCAAGCCCGCCGCGCCGGCGCCAATGATCACTACCGGTACATGCCTGACAGTCATCGTCATCTCCTCTCTAGACGGAACTAATAAGTTCCGTCTAGAAACCAATGTGTCACTACCCGGCGGAACGCGCAACTGCTAGGTCGCCGGAGCGCTCGCAAGCGGCAAGATCACGTCTTCGAAGACGCGGCGGACATACACGCGGTCGATAGGCCGTCCCGCGATCACCCGTAGGAAGTTGAGGCCCAGGGCCGCGTCAGGTATCAGGCTCAGGTCGCGGCCGGCGGGGATTTCCCCACGGGCCACCGCACGGTCGAGCAGCGTCCGGACCGCATGCCGCGGAGGCGAGAGCACCAAGTCGTCTAAGGCAGCCGCCAAGACGGGATTGTGCATTGCTGCCGTGGCCACCCCGATGACGACCTGAATTGTGCTGGAATTAGCGGTATCTAGTTCGGGCATGTTTGCAATGATCGCTTCGATGTCGCCGCGAAGGCTGCCGGTGTTGGGCGGCTCGATGGGGCCCAGGCGCCGTCTCCAATGGGCGATCGCTTCGGCCACGACCATCGCTTTCGAGGGCCACCGACGATAGATCGCAGCCTTTCCGACGCCCGCGCGGGATGCGACGTCGTCCATGCTCAACCGGTCATAACCCTGCTCGGCAACACCCGCTAGCGCCGCGTCGAGGATGGCCGCGTCCAGGGACCGGTCGAGTCGGGCTGGGCGCCGCGACCGCGGCGCAGGTTCGCTTTCGAGCTCCATGGTTCGTCCTAGCCGATACGGATTAGTTCCGTCTCATACTACCGCGTCCGCCTCAGCTGAAGCGCGCCACGAACTCCCCGGCCTCGTTGACCACCCGCTCGCGGTCTGCCGACACCAAGCCGATGCGCGTGCGCCGATCAACGATGTCGTCGGCGGTCAGCGCGCCCTCATGGCTGATCGCATACTCGAACTCTGCTCTCGTCACGTCGATCCCGTCGGCCACTGGGTCGCCCGGCCGCTCGCAGCTGGCGGCGGCCATGACATTGGCCGCCTCGGCCCCGTAGCGCAGCACCAGCGATTCCGGCAAGCCCGCCATCGGCGCCACGCTTGACCCCGGATTTGTCGGCGCGCCAACCAGCGGCACGTTTCGGGTGCGGCACTCGCCGGCATCCAGACCACGCAATTCGATTGCCCGGTCGAGCACATCCTCGGCCATGTGCCGGTACTCGGTCAGCTTGCCACCGACCACGCTGATCAAACCGGAGGCCGACTCGACCACGGCGTGGTTACGTGACACGTCGGCGGTCCGGCCGGCCCCGCTGTCGATCAGCGGCCGCAGCCCGGCGTATGCGCCGATCACATCGGCGCTTTCCAGCGTGATACCCAGCGCGGTGTTGACGACGTCCAGCAAGAACTTCACCTCG
>DAIODV010000029.1:14780-17844 GCA_036746615.1 Mycobacterium sp. | reverse complement strand
ACCACAACCCCACGCTCGATTGGGTCGAGCAGTTCCCGTTGCTCAAGCCGCTGGACATGAGCGATGCGGTCTGCCGCCCCGACATCTGCCCCGCCGTCGAGGGAAATGTGTTGGTATACCACGACGCTCATCACCTGTCCGCCACCTACATGCGCACCATGACTAACGAGTTGGGTCGCCAAATCGGGGCAGCCACCGGGTGGTGGTGACGCCTACGCCGATAAGGTCGAAGGATGCCGCCGTCAGACCCGACCAATGGTGACGCTGTGAGTCCACCCGAGCTGGTCACCGTATGGCCGGGCAGCAGTTATCCGCTGGGCGCCACTTTCGACGGCGGTGGCACCAACTTCGCGCTGTTCTCCGAGATCGCCGAGCAGGTCGAGTTGTGCCTGATTCACGACGACGGACACGAAAGTCGCATCCCTCTCGAGGAGGTCGACGGTTACGTGTGGCACGCGTATCTGCCGACCGTCAGCCCGGGACAGCGTTACGGGTTTCGGGTGCACGGGCCGTTCGACCCGTCGGCTGGTCACCGCTGTGATCCCAGCAAGCTGTTGCTCGACCCGTATGGGAAGTCGTTCGACGGCGAGTTCAAGTTCGGCCAGGCGCTGTTCTCCTACGACTTGGCCGCCGCAGCCGACGACCCCGCGGCGACCGGCACTCCCCCGCATGTCGATTCGCTCGGGCACACCATGACCAGCGTGGTGATCAATCCGTTCTTCGACTGGGCGACCGACCGTGCGCCGCGCACGCCGTACCACGAGACGGTCATCTACGAGGCGCATGTCAAGGGGATGACCCAGACACATCCCGGTGTTCCCGAAGCGCTGCGTGGTACCTACGCCGGGCTGGCACACCCGGCGATCATCGATCACCTCAAATCGCTGAATGTCACCGCGATCGAACTGATGCCCGTCCATCAATTCCTGCACGACCATCGTCTGCTGGAGTTGGGGCTGCGGAATTACTGGGGCTACAACACGTTTGGTTTCTTCGCGCCGCACAACGAATACGCCGCGAGCCGCCAGGCGGGCGGGGCGGTGTCCGAGTTCAAGTCGATGGTCCGCGCGTTTCATGAGGAAGGCATCGAGGTGATCCTCGACGTGGTGTACAACCACACCGCCGAGGGCAATCACCTCGGTCCGACGATCAACTTCCGTGGCATCGACAACGCCGCCTACTACCGGCTGGTCGATGAGGACCTGCGCTTCTACAAGGATTTCACCGGCACGGGCAACAGCCTCAACGCCCGCCATCCGCACACCTTGCAGCTGATCATGGACTCGCTGCGCTACTGGGTGACCGAAATGCATGTCGACGGGTTCCGCTTCGATCTCGCGTCCACGTTGGCTCGCGAGTTTTATGACGTCGACCGGCTGAGCGCTTTTTTCGATCTGGTGCAGCAGGATCCGGTAGTCAGCCAGGTGAAGCTGATCGCCGAGCCGTGGGACGTCGGCGAAGGCGGATACCAGGTCGGCAACTTCCCGGGTTTGTGGACCGAATGGAATGGGAAGTACCGCGATACCGTGCGTGACTATTGGCGGGGCGAGCCCGCAACCCTTGGCGAATTCGCCTCCCGGCTCACCGGGTCGTCCGACCTGTACGAGGCGACTGGACGCCGTCCGAGCGCGAGCATCAACTTCGTTACCGCCCATGACGGTTTCACGCTCAACGATCTTGTGTCCTACAACGAGAAGCACAACGAGGCCAACGGCGAAGACAATCAGGATGGCGAAAGCTACAACCGCTCCTGGAACTGCGGCGTCGAGGGCCCGACCGATGACCCGGAAATCCTGGATCTGCGCCGCAAGCAGATGCGCAACATCATCGCCACGCTGATGCTGTCGCAGGGCACTCCGATGATCGCGCACGGCGACGAGTTGGGGCGCACCCAGCACGGCAACAACAACGTCTATTGCCAGGACTCCGACCTGTCCTGGATGGACTGGTCGCTGGTCGACAAGAACAGTGACCAGCTGGCGTTCGCCCGCAAAGTGGCCGCCCTGCGCAAAGATCATCCGGTGTTTCGTCGGCGCCGGTTCTTCGAAGGGCGTCCCATACGCAGCGCTGACCAGGTCCGCGACATCGCCTGGCTGACGGCTGCCGGCGACGAGATGACCTCGGAGGACTGGGAACGCGACTTCGGCAAGTGCATCGCAGTCTTCCTCAACGGTGAGGCCTTGCATGAGCCCGACGCCCGCGGCGAGCGGGTGGTCGATGACTCATTTCTGCTGTGCTTCAACGCCCATGACCACGTGGTGGATTTCGTCATACCCTCCGACGACTACGCCAAAGAGTGGACAGCGGAGCTGGACACCACCGATTCCACCGGTGAGGTCAAGCTCGTCGTGACTGACGGCGACGAAGTCTCGCTGCCGGGCCGGGCGTTGCTCGTGTTCCGTAAGACTCAGTGACGCATGGCATTTCCCGTACTGTCCACCTACCGGTTGCAGCTGCGAGGTGAGTCGAGCGGTTTCGGGTTCACTTTCGCCGACGCCGAGAACCTGCTCGACTATTTCGCCGAGCTCGGGGTGTCACACCTGTACCTGTCGCCGATCCTGACTCCGGTCGTCGGATCGGCGCACGGCTACGACGTCACCGATCCGACGACCGTTTCGGCCGAACTCGGCGGCCCGGAGGGTTTGGCACGGCTGTCGGCCGCAGCAAGAGACCGCGGGCTGGGACTGGTGGTCGACATCGTCCCCAACCATCTCGGGGTGGACAAGCCTGAGCAGAACCCGTGGTGGTGGGATGTGTTGCGGCACGGCCCGTCGTCGGGCTACGCGCGGTTCTTCGATATCGACTGGGACCTGGCCGATGGCCGAATAGTGTTGCCGGTGTTGGGTTCTGACGATGACGTTGCCGACTTGACCGTCGACGGTGATCTGTTGCGATTGGGTGATCTGGCGTTCCCCATCGCGCCCGGCACCGGTGAGGGCACCGGCCCCGAGGTGCACGACCGCCAGCACTACCAGCTGATCGGGTGGAAGCGCGGCGTCTGCGGTTACCGTCGGTTTTTTTCGATCACCTCACTGGCCGGGCTTCGCCAGGAAGATCGTTCGGT
>DAIODV010000029.1:0-14770 GCA_036746615.1 Mycobacterium sp. | reverse complement strand
GTTGGTCTTCGACACCAGTCACGCCGAGGTGGCCCGCTGGTTCGCCGAAGGACTCGTCGACGGCGTGCGGGTCGATCACCCGGACGGCTTGTCGGATCCGGCCGGCTATCTGACGTGGCTGCGAGAGCTGGTGGGACCCGACGCCTGGATCGTCATCGAGAAGATCCTCGCCGTCGACGAGGCCTTGGAGCCGACGTTACCGATCGCCGGCACAACGGGTTACGACGCGCTTCGGGAGATCGGCGGAATTTTCATCGACCCGAACGGTGCGCCGGCGTTGACGGCGTTGGTGGCATCCGCGGGCGTCGATTACCAACACATGCCGGCCATGCTGGCCGACCTCAAGACCGCAGCGGCTACCAAGACCTTGGCCAGCGAGCTGGACAGGCTGCGGCGGTGCATCGTCGCGGCGGCCGGTGCCGACCATCCCCGACTACCCGCGGCGGTGGCTGCCCTGCTCACCCACATCGACGTCTATCGCTGCGATTACCGCGGTTTGGCCGCGATGCTGCCTGCTGCGCTGGCAGCCACCCAGTCTGCTGCACCGGAATTGGACGTTCCGCTGCAGCTGATCGTGACCGCAGTGGCCGAGGGCGGTGAGTCGGCGACGCGACTGCAACAGCTGTGCGGC
The DNA here is from genome assembly GCA_036746615.1 of Mycobacterium sp. Lineage (GTDB taxonomy): Bacteria > Actinomycetota > Actinomycetes > Mycobacteriales > Mycobacteriaceae > Mycobacterium. Next base: position 14,139 of record DAIODV010000029.1, on the reverse strand, counting down.
GCGGTGACGGCAAAAGCCGTCGAGGATTGCCTGTTCTACCGCGACGCCCGGCTGGTGTCGCTGAACGAAGTTGGCGGCGAGCCACTTCGGTTCGGCGTCGGCGTGGCGGAATTCCATCACCGCGCCGCGGCCCGCGCCCGGCTCTGGTCTCACGCGATGACGACGCTGTCGACCCATGACACCAAACGCGGCGAGGACGTGAGGGCCCGCATCGGCGTACTGTCCCAGGTGCCGTCGCTGTGGGGCGAATTCGTCGCCCGCTGGGAAGTCGAGACTCCGGCGCCCGATCCGGCAACCGGATTGTTTCTGTGGCAGAACATCTTCGGGGTCTGGCCGACTGGCGGCGAGGTCACCGGCGAACTGCGCGACCGGCTACACGCTTACAGCGAGAAGGCGATACGGGAAGCGGCCTGGCACACCTCCTGGCAAGACCCGGACACCGACTTCGAGAGCGCGGTGCACAGCTGGCTGGACGCGGTATTCGACGGCCCGGTGGCGCGCGAGCTGACGAACCTGGTGATCCGCCTGCAGCCACACGTCGAGAACGACGCTCTGGGCCAAAAGCTGCTCGCGCTGACCGTACCCGGCATCCCCGACGTCTATCAGGGCACCGAGTTGTGGGACGACAGCCTGGTCGACCCGGACAATAGACGCTCGGTGGACTACGAGGTGCGGCGTCAGGCGCTGAAGTCACTGCAGCATCGCAAAATTCGAGTGGTGAAATTGGCCTTGCAGTTGCGCCGCGCCCGCCCCGACACCTTTTTGCGGGGCAGCTACCGCCCGGTGCTTGCCGCGGGAAGCGCTGCCGATCACGTGATGTCGTTCGTGCGCGGTGACGATGTGCTGGTTGCGGTGACTCGCTGGACAGTGCACCTCGAGCAATCCGGCTGGGGCGACACGGTGGTCTCGATACCCGAGGGCAGCTGGACCAACACGCTGACGGGCGCGATGGTCGCCGGGCCTGTGCCGGCCGCCGAGTTGTTCACCGAGTTGCCGGTGGCGTTACTGGAGCGCAGCGATGACTGAACTCGCTGTGTGGGCGCCCAAACCGGACAAAGTCCGCGTCGAGGTCGACGACGAAGTGCATCCAATGACGCGCGGCGACGACGGGTGGTGGCGGACCGCCGTCGACGCGGCACCAGGCGCCCGCTACGGCTATCTGCTCGACGACGATCCGAAGGTACTGCCCGACCCGCGATCAGCACGCCAGCCCGACGGCGTGCACGACCGCTCACAGTTGTGGCAGCCGGTGACCAAGTGGACCGACGACAGCTGGGCCGGCCGTTCGGTGCAGGGCGCGGTGATCTACGAGCTGCACATCGGCACGTTCACATCGGCGGGCACCTTCGACTCGGCGATCGAAAAGCTGGATTACTTGGTAGATCTCGGCGTTGACTTCGTCGAGATGATGCCGGTCAACGCTTTCTCCGGCACCCACGGCTGGGGTTACGACGGAGTGCTGTGGTATGCGGTGCACGAAACCTACGGCGGACCTGATGGGCTGATCCGCTTTGTCGATGCCTGCCATCGCCGCGGCCTTGGCGTGCTGATCGATGCGGTGTTCAACCATCTCGGCCCATCGGGCAACTACCTGCCGCGGTTCGGCCCGTATTTGTCGTCAGCGAGTAATCCCTGGGGCGAGGGCATCAACATCGCCGATGCCGACTCCGACGAAGTGCGCCGCTACATCATCGACTGCGCCCTGCGCTGGATGCGTGATTTCCACGCCGACGGTCTGCGCTTGGACGCCGTGCATGCCCTGGTGGACACCACCGCGATCCACATCCTCGAGGAGCTGTCGGCCGAAACCGACGCGCTGGCCGAGCAACTCGGCCGTCCACTGTCGCTGATCGCCGAGAGCGACCTCAACGACCCACGGATGATCACGTCGCGCGGCAGCGGCGGCTATGGGATGACCGCGCAGTGGGACGACGATATCCACCACGCCATCCACACCGCGGTCTCGGGCGAGCGGCAGGGCTACTACGCCGATTTCGGATCGCTGGCCACGCTGGCGACGACGTTGCGCCACGGGTTCTTTCACGCCGGCACGTATTCGTCGTTTCGGCGTCGCCGCCACGGCCGGCCTTTAGATACTTCGGCGATTCCCGCTACCCGGCTGCTGGCTTACACCTGCACCCACGACCAAGTCGGCAATCGGGCGTTGGGTGACCGCCCGTCGCAGAACCTCACGTATGGCCAGCTGGCGGTCAAAGCCGCGCTGGCACTCGGGTCTCCTTACACGGCAATGCTTTTCATGGGCGAGGAATGGGGAGCGTCCACCCCGTTTCAGTTCTTCAGCTCGCATCCAGAGCCCGAGCTGGCGCGCGCCACCGCAGAGGGACGCAAGAAGGAGTTCGCCGATCACGGATGGGACGCAGACGAGATTCCCGACCCGCAGGACCCGCAGACCTTCCAGCGCTCGAAACTCGACTGGCACGAGGCCGGCACCGGTGACCATGCGCGGCTGCACCGGATCTATCAGGATCTGATCGCGTTGCGGCGCAATGAGGCTGACCTGGCCGACCCGTGGTTAGACCACCTGGTGATCGACTACGACGAGGAGCAGCGCTGGATCGTCATGCGCCGCGGGCGGTTGGCGATTGCCTGCAATCTGGGCGCCGAGGCGGTGGATGTTCCGGTCAGCGGCGAGGTGGTGCTGGCTTGGGGTTCGCCCCGTGCCGCGGGGACAACGACCGAACTACCCGAGCATTCGTTCGCCATCCTGCGGACTGTGGATAGCTGACTACCGGCAAACCCGGGGACTGTCGATGATTCGCGCATGAATCATCACAAGCTATTGCCGATTCCGCCCCTTGAGACCGCCACCGATCCCGTGCATTCGCCCGCCGATCTGCGCCAGCGTTGGCTGGCGCTGATGGGACCGTTGGGTTTCGAGAAACGGCTGCTCTGGTACGCCTTCGTCGGGCCGGATCGATGCTTACTCAAAATGCTTAGTCACGTCCCGATCGGCCGGCGACCACTGGGCGGAATCCTCTGGAACCTCATGTCGTCGCTGCGCGCGCTGCTTGACGACCTGGGTCCAGGCACCAGCGTGGCACTGCTTCTGACCGGACCTGGGCATGGACCGATTTCGTCCGCTGACCGGCTGTGGTCGAAGTCGCTAACGGAGATGTCAGAGCAGTTCGGAGTGCCTATCGAACCGATCTTTTGCGCCAACGACGAATCGCTGGAGCTAGTCTCACAGAAACTGTGATACTGTGGACCTGTGAAGAATATCACCGTCGCTGTGTCAGACGACGTGTACCGACAGGCACGGATTCGGGCTGCTGAGCTCGGCACATCGTTGAGCGCCCTGGTCGCCGAGTTCCTCACTTCGCTTTCCGAGCGGGAGACGGAGTTCGCCAGGCTGGAGGCCAAGCAACGGCGGGTCCAGAGTGAAATCCACCGTTTCCGCGCCGGTGATCGCGTGACCCGCGACGAGGTTCACGACCGTGCGGTTCATTGACACCAATGTGCTGCTTTACGCGATTTCGCGCGATACCAACGAGCGCGTCAAGACCGAACGCGCAAACGAGATCCTGACTGGCCGGGACCTGGCGCTGTCGGTTCAAGTTCTTCAGGAGTTCTACGTCCAGGCGACCCGCGCGAGCCGCCCAGATCCGCTCACCCATGGCCAGGCCGTTGAGCTGGTGGAGTCGTTCATGCGGTTCCCCGTCGCACCGACCACTAGCGAGCTGATGCTCGCCGCCTTCGCTACACATCGCCGCTTCGCGATTTCCTATTGGGACGCAGCGATTCTCGAGGCTAGCCGCTCAATCGGTTGCCACGTCGTGCTCTCCGAGGATCTCAGCGACGGCGAAGACTACGCCGGCATCCGGGTAGAAAACCCTTTCCGCGACGGCTAGAGCAGATAGCGGTAGGCCGCCGAGCCGGGCTCGATGGTTTCGATTTGCATCTCGGTGGCCCGCATCCGCTGTAACAGGCCGTCGTACTCCGCGGCCGAACCCAGCTCGATACCCACTAGTGCCTCACCGGTTTCCCGGTTGTTGCGCTTGACGTACTCGAACAGCGTGATGTCGTCGTTGGGTCCGAGTACCTCGTCCAGGAATCGGCGTAACGCTCCGGGCTCCTGCGGGAAGTCGACCAGGAAATAGTGCTTGAGACCCAGATGCACCAGCGAGCGCTCGAGGATCTCGCCGTAGCGCGACACGTCGTTGTTGCCGCCGGAGACCAAGCACACCACGGTGCTGCCCGGCTCCACCGGACTGTCAGTGGCTTCCAACAGGCCCGCGATCGCCAGCGCGCCCGCAGGCTCGGCGATGATCCCCTCGTGTTGATACAGGTCCAGCATCGCGGTGCACACCGCGCCCTCGTCGACGGTGGTGATCGACACCATGTCGCCCGCGGCGGCCAGCGCGGCATGGGTCAGCGTGCCCGCTCGTTTCACAGCCGCGCCGTCGACGAACTGGTCGACGTGGTCGAGCGTCACCGGCTCCCCGGCGGCCAGCGCGGCCATCATCGCTGCGGCACCCGCGGGCTCGACACCAAGCACCGCGGTGTTCGTCGTACGGTCGGCCAGATAAGTGGTGATGCCGGCGATGCAGCCGCCGCCGCCCACCGGGACCACCACCAGGTCCGGCTCCTCATCGAGCTGATCAAGCAGCTCCACGGCGATCGTGCCCTGCCCGGCGATCGTGCGCAGGTCGTCGAACGGGGGCACCAGCGTCGCGCCGGTGCGCGCGACGTCAGCCAGCGCCGCCTCGGCCGCCAGATCGTAGGTCGACCCGCCCACAATCAGCTCGATGAACTCCCCGCCGTGATACCGGATGCGGTCGCGCTTTTGTTTCGGCGTCTTGGCCGGTACGTAGACGCGGCCATGCACTCCCAGCGTCCGACAGGCGAATGCGAAACCCTGCGCGTGGTTTCCCGCCGACGAGCACACCACGCCCGCGGCCAGCTCCTCGTCCGACAGCTGCACCAACAGGTTGTAGGCGCCGCGCAACTTATACGAGCGCACTACCTGCAGATCTTCGCGTTTGAGGTAGACACTGGCCCCGGTCGTCACGGACAACCGGTCGCTGAACTGAAGCGGTGTGGGCGTGACCACCCCGGCGATTCGCTTTGCCGCGGCTTCGACATCGGCCGCCGACAGCGGCCCACCACCCGGGGCGCCGGGGCCTTGGCTCAGTTCAGCGGACACCGATTAATGGTGCCACCCAGCTGCAAGTTCACTGCACAGGGGTGAGCACGAAGACCGGAATCTGCCGATCGGTCTTCTTCTGGTACTCGGCGTAGTCCGGCCACGCCTCGACAGCACGCTCCCACCAGACCGCCTTCTCGTCGCCAAACACCTCGCGGGCGTCGTAGTCGCGGGAAACGCTGCCATCCTGCAGCTCGACCCGGGGGTTCTTGGCGATGTTGTAGTACCAGACCGGGTTCTTCGGGGCTCCGCCGAGCGAGGCGACAACGGCGTACTGGCCGTCGTGCTCGACCCGCATCAGCGGGGTTTTACGGATCTTGCCGGTCTTGGCGCCCACCGTGGTCAGCAGGATGATCGGCTTGCCTTTCATGTCGGCGGCCTCGGCTCCGCCGGATTCGGCATACTTCTCGGCTTGTTCTCGGGACCAATCCCAGGGCGACGGTGCGTACTCTCCTTCAAGCGGCATGCCACCACCTTAAGCACGCCAACGCGTGCTAATCACTCGCTTAGCCCGTCCGTGTACACTCTGCGATCGACGCGGACAATCCACGGTCTACTCACGGCTCGTCCGATCCGGTACCTATCTCACCCGCCTCAATAGATCGGACGTGACGATGTCGAGGTCAAGTCGAGTCTCACTGCGCTTGCCCGAATCCGGATAAGCGTCGATGGCCATTACCGAAGTCCATGAATACGCTCATTTGAGCGACGCGGATATCGAAGCGCTCGCAGCTGACTTGGAAACGATCCGCGACGAAATCGAGGCTTCGCGCGGCGCCAAGGATCGCGCATACATCATGCGCGTCATTGCTTTTCATCGATACCTCGAAATCGTGGCCAGGCTGACGATCGCGGTGAGCAAAACCAAAGTTGCCTGGGCCGCCGGCACCGCCGCACTGGCCGCGGCCAAGTGCATCGACAACATGGAACTCGGCCACAACATCAGCCACGGTCAATGGGATTGGATGAACGACCCGGAAATTCATTCCACCACGTGGGAGTGGGACACGGCCGGGACGGCCTCGCAGTGGCGCTACTCTCACAACTACCGCCACCACGTCTTCTCGAATGTCGTTGACGTGGATGACGACCTCGGATTCCGAGTGCTGCGGGTCAGTCGCGATCAGGAGTGGCGGCCGAGTACGTTGGCGCAGCCGTTGTATGCGGTGCTGTTAGCGGTCGCGTTCGAATGGGGCGTTGCACTGCACGGCTTGCTTTCGGTGCAGGATCGCGAGACGTGCGACGTCGCCAAATCCGCTCACAAAGCAGCGCTGATCCGCAAGATGATTCGGCAGGCCGGCAAAGATTACATCGTCTTTCCCGCGCTGAGTCGCCGACGGTGGTGGCAGACGCTCGCCGCCAACGTGGTGGCCAACGGGTTGCGCAACGTATGGGCGTACATCGTGATTGTCTGCGGTCACTTCACTGACGGAGCAGAAAAGTTCGATCGGTCGGTGCTGGAGGACGAGACAAAGCCCGAGTGGTATCTGCGGCAAATGCTGGGTACCGGGAACTTTCGAGCCGGGCCGGTACTCGGGTTCATGAGTGGAAACCTCTGCTACCAAATCGAACATCACCTCTTTCCTGATTTGCCGAGTAATCGCTACCCCGAGATCGCCGAGCGGGTACGTAGTTTGTGCGTCACGTACGACTTGCCGTATACGACAGGTTCGTTGCTTCGTCAGTACCTACTCACCGTGCGCACGATCTGCAAACTCGCGCTGCCGGACTGTTTTCTTTCCGCGACCTGTGACGACGCACCAGAAACCGCCTCGGAAAACAAGTTCCGCAACGTCAAAGGGCGGTCAGACTTGCCGCGCGTCGACGGCGGTGTGCGTCGGCGCGGGTTGGTGACGGCACTGCGTGCCCACCGGAACCAACGGCGCCGTTAGGCCGTCACGCTGGTTGTGCCGCCGAGGCGCTGCCCGGTTCGTGAACATCCGGGCCCGGTTCGCCCGCGTACAACTCCTCGATTTCGGCGGCGTACTTAGCCATGATCGGCCGCCGCTTGAGCTTCATCGTCAGCGTGATCTCGTCGCCGCCCGGCTCCCACAAGGTCGGAAGCACGCGGAAGCGCTTGATCTGCTCAACCCGCGACAGTTTGGCGTTGCCTTCAGCTACCCCCGCTGCGATCTTGGCGACTACTTGCGGGTCGGCCGCCAACGCCTCGGCGGAGGCGTCGGCGATTCCGTGTTGGGCCGCATAAGGGCCCACCGAGTCGGCGTCGAAGACCAGCAGCGCAGTGTTATACGGGCGGCCGTCGCCGATCGCGAGCATTGCGCCGACCATCGGACAGGCAGCCATCACGGTGGTCTCGATGTTGGCCGGCGACATGTTCTTTCCGGCCGCGTTGATGATCAGCTCCTTCTTCCGGTCGACGATCCGCAGATAGCCGTCGGCATCGACATCCAGGATGTCGCCAGTGTGCAGCCAGCCGTCGGGGTCGATGGCCTCGGCGGTCTTCGCGGGCTCGCCGCGGTAGCCCTTCATGACGAGGGGTCCGCGCACCAGATATTCGCCGTCCTCGGCGATCTTGCCCTCCAGCCCGGGCAGCAGCTTGCCCACCGTGCCCAGTCGCGCATCGTCCGGATGACTCACGCTGGCAACGCAACTCAGCTCGGACATGCCCCACCCGGCGGCGATCGGGATGCCGATGCCAGCGAAAAAGGCCAGCGTTTCGTTCGGAATCGGCGCCGCACCCGACACCGCCCACCGGAGCTGGTCCAGTCCCAGCGTGGCACGCAACTTCGACAGCACCAGCTCGTCGGCTTTCTCCCATTCGGCCGCCGCGTCGTTGGACAGCGGCTCGCCGGCCACCAGCGCCGCAGCGCGTTTGCCGGCCACCGACATGGCCCACTGCAGGGCCTGGCGCTTGGTCTCGTCTGGTTCATGAGCGACGGCGAATTCGATTGCCGCTTTGAGCTTTTCCCAGACGCGGGGTACTGCACCCCAGGTGGTCGGGCGCGTGTCGGCCAGCGCCGCCGCAATCGCGCGAGCATCCGAAACCACGGTGACTTGGGCCCCGAACACCTCTTGGTTGTACAGCGCCATCGTGCGGTCGGCGATGTGGGCCGTCGGCAGGAAGGAGGTGACGCGATCGGCGAACTGAACGCCCAAAACGGCGTCGAGCGCTTGAGCCTCGAACAGCAGGTGGGCGTGCGTCATCTCCACCCCTTTGGGATTTCCCGTCGTCCCGGAGGTGTAGATCAGCGTGATCACATCGTCGGGTTGCACTGCCCGCCAGGTCGACTCGAAATCGAAGTCGTCGGCGCCGGCCGCGTAAAGGTCATCCAGCGAGAGGGTGCCTTCCGGGGAACCGTCGATGCAGACGATGTGATCCAACTTCGCGCCGCTCTCCCGGATCCGATCGACGTATTGCTGTTCGCAGATCACCACTTTGGTGCCTGCGTTGCCGAAAACGTAGGTCAGTTGCTCGGCGGGCAGGGTGTTGTACACCGAGAACGAAGTGGCACCGAGATGCTGTGCGCCGACTTCCAGCGGGTAGAACTCGATGCGGTTGGCCATCATCAGCGAAACCGTGTCGCCGCGGCGGATCCCGAGGCCGGCCAAACCGGCCGCGACCCGACGCACGTCATCCGCGTACTGACGCCAGGTCAATGTCTCGGTGTCGCCCGGGGTTCGTAGTGCGACAGCGTCGGGGTCAATCGCGGCGATGCGCTGGAACGCCTCGCAGAGCGTGGCTGGCAGCTGGGTTTTCGAATCGGTCACCTAGCCGAGGCTAGTACCGGGGTACCTTGCCGGTATGGGAATTGCGATCACCGAGTTCAGCCCCATCGAGCAGACCGCGTTCGTGACCGCATACGCCCGTGCACTCGACAGCCGTTGGCCCAGGCCGATACTCGGCGACACGTTATCCGACGAAATTGTTTCCAAGATCGACTACGACTTCCAAGGTTTGGGAGTGCCATCGAGCGCCGTGCGCCAGACGGCGCTGCGCGCCAAGCTGCTCGACGATCGGGTGCGAGCCTTTATTTCCGAACATCCGGACGCCGTCGTGGTCGCGCTTGGCGCGGGATTGGATACCGGAATGCAGCGGGTCAAGCCGCCGGCAACAGTGGACTGGTACAGCGTCGATCTGCCACACGTCATCGCATTGCGCGATCAGCTGCTGCCCGCCGAGGACCATGCGGTGGCGGCGTCACTTGCCGACGATGCCTGGACTGACCACATCCCGTCCGACCGGCCCACCATGCTGGTCGCCGATGGCTTACTGGCGTTTCTCGCTGAACCGGTGATCATCAACCTTTTCCGCCGTATCCCTGAGTACTTCCGCTCCGGCGAACTGGCTATCAACGACTATGGGCGCGTCGGCCGGCTCAGCCTGCTGGCCATGAAGTTTGCGTTCAGTGCTGTCGGAACCCAATGGGCCTACCGGGGTTTCAAGGACGCTCACCTGCCCGAGAAGTGGAGTCCGCGGCTGGCCCTGGTCGAGGAAGCCAGCCTCGCGCACGCTCCGGAGGTCGACCTCTACCCGGCTGGGGCCCGCGTGTCGACGCGTCTGATGGGGATGACCAAGGCCGGGGCGCGCACAGCGCGGATCTTGCGTTATCGCTTCTGAATTCGACTACATAGGTCAGCAAGGGTGAAGCCAGCCGCACTGTCGGTCGCGAGTATGCGGCCAGCCGCACTATCGGCGGGCTCAGGCAGGCAGTGCGCGGTGAATGCCGCATGTGCAGGCGTCGATTGACGGACAGGTGCAGCGCATTCCCCATTCGATGACCTCTCGCGCCTGGGCCAACGATTCCATCTGGGCCTCGATCTCGGCGAGCTTGGCCTCGGCGAGCGCGCGACTGGCCGGTCGCCCGGGCGCATCGTCAGCGAACAGCCGCTGGATCTCCTCCAACGCAAACCCCGCGGATTTGCACAACCGAATGACCTCGAGTCGGGCGAGGACCGACTCGTCATAGCGCCGCTGCCCACCGACCCGCGCGGCCGCCGGGACCAGGCCGATCTGCTCGTAGTAGCGCAACGTCGTCGCGGCGACACCCGCTTCGCGGGCCACTGCTCCGATGGTCAGATGTCCGGTCATCGACTCTCCCAACATCGCGGCTTGACTTAGAGTCAACTCTAAGTCGTTGACTGGCGCTATGCATCAATACCCCCTCGATGAACTCGGCACCGCCCGCTACGCCCGGCTCCGGTCATTTCGCCGCGACGGCACGCCGATCGACACTCCGATCTGGTTCGAACTGGACGGCACCGCGGTGGTGTTTCGCACCAAGGTGGGCCCGAAGACCAAACGGCTGGCAGCCCGCCCCCGGGTGGAACTCACCGCGTGCGACTACCGCGGCCGTGTCCGCACAGAGGCGACGACGATGGCCGGGCACGCCACGATCCTGTCCGGTGCCGAGGCCGAACAGGCCAACCGCCTGCTGCACAAGCGGTATGGCTGGCAGTGGAACATCATGCCGTTGATCAAAGTTCCGGGCGTGACCAACGTCCACCAAGAACTGTGCCTTCGGCAGAAGCTGCGACGCGCACGCGACCGTAGCGTGTGGGTCGATAGCGCCATCGTCAGGGTGGAGCTGGCCCATGTCTGATCCAGTTCGCTCACCCAGTATGCGCCAATGCTGCGCTGCCGCAACGGGACTCGTTTGGGGGCTGGTGCGTCCCAAGCGAGCCGATCAGCGGTTCATCCGCAGCATCGTCGACGCAGAACTTCCGAATGCTGGCGCAACAGTGACCGTAACCGCGCTGCCGCAAATGCCGCGGTCCGTGCCGACGCCCGCGACCGTCGAGGGCATGTTCACTCCGGCGCGCGTTGAGAATTCGCTGACGTCGTTCATCGTCACCCATCCGGAGGCGACGTTCATCGTCGATCCCTCGGTGTGCGTGGATGCCGAAAGCCGGGCTATCGCGCAGCTTCCCGCGGTGCTGCGTGCCACAGTTCGCCCCCCATCCGACACGATCCCCACCATCAAAGCGCTGAGCCGACTGCCGGAAACGCCGCGGCTGGATTTCGCTTTGCCGACGCACACGCACTGGGACCACGTGTCGGGTCTTTTGGACCTTCCCGACCTGCCGGTTCACCTGCACCGCGTCGAACACGACTGGGTCTCGTCCGGCCCGGTCGCACCTGTCGGCGGCGTCCGCGATTCGCTGCGCAGTCGACCGATCGTCCAATACGACCTGGACGGACCACCGGTGCTGACCTTCACCAAATCCCACGATTTGTTCGGCGACAACTCCGTGCTGCTGGTGGATTTGCCGGGACACACGCCAGGCAGCGTCGGCGTTCTCGCGAATACCCGGCGGGGATGGATTTTGATCGCGGGTGATGCCGCATGGCACGAATTGCAGATCGAGAACGTCCGGCAAAAGTCAAGCTACCCGGGCGGTTTGGCGGACGAAGACCGCGACGAAACCTTCAGAACGCTCCACCGATTGCACCTCGCGCGGCACGCGGTGACGATTATCCCGACGCACGACCACCAGGCCGCTCTTCGCTTGTCCGCCTAGCCCAGACAACCCGGGCCGAGCAAGGCCTTCAGATCGCCCATCAGCGCCGACGATAGTGTGACCCGCAGCGACGAGTCCAACTCGAGCGTGGTGATCCGATCCCCGCTGACCAGTCGCAGATGTACTTGCGACGTGCCAGGGTGTTGCGCCAGAACTTGTTTGAGCGCGCTGACCTTGTCGATGGTGCATTGACGGGTCGGCAAGCTCACTGCCAACGGCCGGTTCGCCTGCGCGTTGGAAAAGTCCGGCACCACAAGATCATTCGCGATAAGCGTGGTCCGGTCGTCTCTGATTGCAACCTTCGCGGTGACGACCACCACCGCGTCGTCAACGACGTCAGCACCGAATGCCGAGTAGGTGTGCGGGAAGAACATCACTTCGATACCACCGGTGAGGTCTTCCAGCTGCGCTGAGGCCCAGGGCATTCCGTTCTTGTTGACGCGGCGGTTCACCGACGCCAGGATGCCGCCCACCTTCACCAGGGTGTCGTTGGGGATGTCGCCGTCGAGCACCGCCGGGATTGCAGTATCGACCTGAGTCGCCAGCAGATGGGCCACGCCGTTGAGCGGATGCCCGGACACGTACAAGCCCAGCATTTCGCGCTCCAGCGCGAGTTTGTGCTTATCGTCCCACTCGTCGTCGGGAACCCTGATCGTGAATACCGCGTCAGCGCCTGCTCCCCCGTCGTTCGGGTCGCCACCGAATAGGTCGAACTGCCCCATCGCCTCGGCCTTTTTGGTGCCCAGTACCGAGTCCACCGCGTCGGTGTGCACCAGGAACAGCCCTTTGCGGGGGTGCTTAAGCGAATCGAATGCGCCGGCTTTGATCAGCGATTCGGTGACTTTCTTGTTGCACGCCGCGATGTCGACCTTGTTCAGGTAGTCGGAGAAGTCGGTGAACTTGCCCTTCTCTGTACGGGTCTTCAGCAGCGAGGCAACGACATTGGCGCCGACGTTGCGTACCGCTCCCAGCCCGTAGCGGATGTCGGTGCCGACCGAGGCGAAGTTCAATCCCGACTCGTTGACGTCCGGCGGCAGCACCGTGATGCCGAGTTTGCGGCAGTCGGCCAGGTAGACGGCGGCCTTGTCCTTGTCGTCACCGACGGAGGTCAGCAGTCCCGCCATGTACTCGGCGGGATAGTTCGCCTTCAGATACGCCGTCCAGTACGACACCATCCCGTATCCCGCGGCATGCGACTTGTTGAACGCGTAGTCGGCGAACGGAAGGATGGTGTCCCACAACGCTTTGATGGCCTTGGCCGAGAAGCCGTTGGCCTGCATACCTTCCGAGAAGCCCTCGAATTCTTTTTCCAGGACTTCGCGCTTCTTCTTGCCCATCGCTTTGCGCAGAATGTCGGCTCGGGCCAACGAGTAGCCGGCGACCTTCTGCGCGATGCGCATGATCTGCTCCTGATACACGATCAGGCCGTAGGTCTCGGCGAGGATCTCGCGCAGCGGTTCCTCGAGTTCGGGGTGAATGGGTTTGATCGCCTGCCGGTTGTTCTTGCGGTCGGCGTAGTCGTTGTGGGCGTTCATGCCCATCGGGCCGGGGCGGTACAGCGCGATCACCGCGACGACGTCTTCGAATCCGGTGGGCTGCATGCGGCGCAGCAGGTCGCGCATCGGCCCGCCGTCGAGCTGGAATACTCCGAGCGTCTCGCCGCGGCCGAGCAATGCGAAGGTGGCCGGGTCGTCCAGTGGCACCGATTCCAGGTCGAGGTCGATCCCCCGGTTGGCTTTGATGTTCTCGATCGCGTCGCCGATGATCGTCAGGTTGCGCAGCCCGAGGAAGTCCATCTTCAGCAGGCCGATCGCCTCACACGACGGGTAGTCCCAGCCGGTGATGATGGCGCCGTCTTGTGGCCGCTTCCACAGCGGAATCGCCTCGGTCAGCGGCTCACTGCTCATAATCACCGCGCAGGCATGCACGCCGGCGTTGCGGATCAGGCCTTCCAGCCCCCGCGCGGTCTGATAGATGGTCCGCACATCGGGGTCGGTGTCGATCAACCCGCGAACCTCGGCCGCTTCCTTGTAGCGCTCATGGTTGGGGTCGGTGATACCCGACAGCGGAATGTCCTTGGCCATGATCGCCGGCGGCAACGCCTTGGTGATCCGGTCGGCGATCGCGAAACCGGGCTGCCCATAGTGGATTCGGGCCGAGTCCTTCAGTGCCGCTTTGGTTTTGATGGTGCCAAACGTGATGACCTGCGCAACGCGGTCCTGTCCCCACTTGTCGGCGGCGTAGCGCACCATTTCGCCGCGGCGGCGGTCGTCGAAGTCGATGTCGATGTCGGGCATCGAGGTGCGCTCGGGATTGAGGAAGCGCTCGAACAGCAGCCCGTGCGGAATCGGGTCGATGTCGGTGATGCCCAGCGCATAGGCCACCAGCGACCCGGCCGCCGAGCCGCGGCCCGGGCCGACGCGGATGTCGACCGACCGCGCGTAGTTGATCAAGTCGGCGACGATCAGGAAGTAGGACGGAAAACCCTTGTCGCA
>DAIODV010000028.1:15852-17907 GCA_036746615.1 Mycobacterium sp. | reverse complement strand
CGCAGATGCTCTTCGAGGTCGCCCGCAGCGATGGTCTCGCCGCCGCGATGGATGACGTCTTTGACCCGGCCGGTGACCTCCAGGTAGCCGTAGGCGTGCCGACGGACCACGTCGCCGCTGCGGTAAAAACCGTCCGAATCGAAACAGCCGACGTTGTCGCTTGCCGCGCGGAAGTATCCGTTGAAGGTGTACGGGCCGCGCACCAACAGTTCCCCCTCGGCGCCGGCGGGGACTTGGCGGCCGGCGTCGTCGCCGATGCGTAGCTCGTCATCGGCGGACAGCGGTCGGCCCTGAGTGCGTTCGACCAGCTCGGGCGGATCGCCGAGTCGGGTGTAGCAGAGCAGACCTTCGGCCATGCCGAAGACCTGCTGCAGGCCCGGCGTCAGCGTCTCGCGGATCCGGCGGGCGTCGGTGGCTTCCAGCTTCGCGCCGCCAACTTGCAGCAGCCGCAACGATGTTGGCGTTTCCGGCTCCCATTCGGTGGCCTGCGCCCACAACTTGGCCAGCGCCGGAACCAGCGCGGTGACGGTGACGCGGTGGCGCGCGATGGCGCCGAACGCCGACTCCGGGCTGGGATCGGTGAGGAACACCGTCGTCGCGCCGACGGCCAGTGCCCCGAGCAAACCGGGGCACGCCAACGGGAAGTTGTGCGCGGCCGGCAGCGCCACCAGGTAGACGTCGTCGCCGGTCAGTCCACAGACGTCGGCGCTGGCGGTGGCATTGTAGACATAGTCGTCGTGGGTGCGGGGGATGAGCTTGGGTGTGCCGGTGGTGCCGCCGGAGACCAGCAGCAGGGCTGGGGACTCGGGGTCTGCAGCCGGCGACCTTCTGCTCCAGCGCGCTGAGCACATCCGGCGCGGGGCGCTCGCCCCGATGCGCGCACACCTGCGACCACGCGATAAATGGCCCGGGATCGCCGTCGACGATGACATGGTGCAGTCCGCGATTTTCCTGCTGCAGTGTCTGCGCCATCGGCCGGTAGTCGAATCCGCTTGCGGTATCAGGGATTAGCAGAGCCGTGGCCTCGCTGACCGCGGCGAAATGCCCCAACTCCGCAGCGCGGTGGCCCGGCAAGCACATCACCGGGATCGCACCGGCGCGCAGTAACGCGAACAACGCCACGGCAAACTCGCAGCCGTTGCGCAGTTGCTGCAGCACCCGGTCACCCGGCGCGATACCCAGCGCCGCCAACCCGGCCGCTGCGCGGTCGGCGCGCTCATCCAGCTCGGCGTAGCTAAGGCGCTGGCTCGGGCCTCTTGTGTCGCCGTCAACTACCGCGACACGATCCGGCCAGCGCCGGGCGGCGTCAGTCAGGATCGAGTCCACCAGCCGGCCGGTCCAGTAACCGGCGGCTCGATAGCGCGCGGCCCGATCGGCAGGAAACGGCACGAAGCCGGGTAGTCCGGTCCTCGGTGACACAGGCACTCCTCGGTCGCGCATGGCCTCAGGTAAGGTAACCATAAATTAGGGCAGCCTTGGCTAATTAGTGGGGAGGACTAGTGGTTTCTCCGGCCGTGAGCGCGGAAACCATTCGCGGCGAGGTTGCCGAACTGCTCGGCATCGGTGCCAAGGCCGTCGATCCCAGCGGCGACCTCGTCAGCCAAGGCCTTGATTCGATCCGGATGATGTCGCTGGCAGGACGTTGGCGCCGCCTCGGTTTCGCCGTTGACTTCGCCACGCTAGCCGCCACTCCGACCGTTGCGGACCAACGCGCGACTGCGGACTTGGACGAGCCGTTTCCATTGGCTCCCATGCAACACGCGATGTGGGTGGGCCGCCAACCCAACCAGCCACTGGGTGGGGTGGCCGGGCATCTGTATGTCGAGTTCGACGGCGCCGACATCGACCCGCAGCGGCTACGAGCCGCGGCCACCAGCCTCGCGCTACGCCACCCGATGCTGCGGGTGCAGTTTCTGCCCGACGGCACCCAGCGGATCCGTCCGGCAACCGAATTTCCGGATTTCCCGGTGACGGTGCATGACCTCCGCGACCTCGATCCAGACGTCGTCGACCGGCGGCTCGGTGTTCGGCAGGGCCACCATCGTCGTGACCCCG
>DAIODV010000028.1:0-15842 GCA_036746615.1 Mycobacterium sp. | reverse complement strand
CGGACGTCGTCGACCGGCGGATCGCTGAGCTCCAAGCCGCCAAGTCGCACCAGCAGCTCGACGAAGCGGTGTTCGAGCTCGCGCTGTCGTTGCTGCCCGGGCAGCGATCACGGCTACATGTGGATCTGGACATGCAAGCGGCGGACGCGATGAGCTATCGCACGCTGATGGCCGACCTCGCCATGCTCTATCAGGGTCGTCAGCTTCCCGAATTGCGATACAGCTACCCGGAATACCGTCGGGGCATCGCAGGACAGGAGTCGCGCCACGATGCCGACCGGGATTGGTGGGCCGACCGTATCCCGCAGCTGCCGGATCCACCGGCGTTACCGCAGGCGGCCCAACACACCGGTGCACCGAAAAGCGCGCGGCGCTGGCACTGGTTGGACGCGGCGACGCGCGACGCGTTGTTCGCCGCGGCCCGCGCCCGCGGCATCACCCCGGCGATGGCGTTGGCCGGCTCGTTCGCCAACACGCTGGCCGCGTGGTCATCGAGTCCGCGGTTCCTGCTCAACGTCCCGCTGTTCGGTCGGCAGCCGCTGCACCGCGACGTCGACGAACTGGTCGGCGACTTCACGTCGTCGGTGTTGCTCGACATCGACCTGACACATGCCGCAAGCCTCGCCGCGCGGGCGCGCACGGTGCAAGACGCCTTCCGGTCCACGGCGGCTCACGCCGATTATCCCGGCTTGTCGGTGCTGCGCGACCTAGCCCGCCACCGCGGCACCCAGGTACTCGCGCCCGTAGTGTTTACCAGCGCGCTCGGGCTGGGGGAGCTGTTCCGGTCGGATGTCACCGAAGCGTTCGGCACACCCGGTTGGATCATCTCGCAGGGCCCGCAGGTATCGCTGGACGCTCAGGTCACTGAATTCGACGGCGGCGTCCTGGTGAATTGGGATGTGCGCGAAGACCTTTTCCCGCCGGGCGTCATCGACGCGATGTTCGCTCACCACATCGACGAGCTACTGCGGCTTGCCGCCGCTGACGAGACCTGGGATGCGGCCGGACCGCCGGCGCTTCCAGCGGCCCAGCGCGCAGTGCGCGCTACGGTCAACAACCGGAGCGCTGCACCCAGCGGAGAAACGTTGCACGACGGCTTCTTTCGCCGCGTTGCGCAGCAACCCGACGCGCCCGCCGTGTTGTCCAGTTCCGGTGACCTCACCTACGCACAGCTTCGCAACCAGGCGTTGGCCTTGGCAGTAGCGTTGCGCGCCAACGGGATTTGCGCAGGGGACACGGTCGCGGTGATGGGTCCCAAGAGCGCTGAACAGGTCCCGGCCCTATTGGGAATCCTTGCGGCAGGGGCCGTCTACCTGCCGATAAGCACCGACCAACCCCGCGATCGCGCGGAGCGGATTCTGGAGGCCGGTCGGGTGAGCCTGGCCCTGGTTTGCGGCGGCCAGCAGCTGTCCTTGCCGGTGCCCGCGCTGACAATTGCCGACGTGCTGGGAAGTGCGAACGTGGGCGCTGAGATCCAGCCCGCGGCAACCGATCCCGGCGAGATCGCGTACGTGTTGTTCACATCGGGCTCGACCGGCGAGCCCAAGGGCGTCGAGGTCACGCACGACGCCGCGATGAACACCGTCGAATTCATAGGCCGCCACTTCGAGATCGGCACGAAAGATCGTTGCCTGGCGCTGTCGACGCTGGAAGGCGACATCTCGGTGATGGATGTTTTCCTCACCTTGCGAACCGGTGGGTCGATCGTCGTGGTCGACGAAGCGCAGCGCCGCGATCCCGACGCTTGGGCCCGGCTCATCGAGTCCCACCAAGTCACCGTGCTGCACTTCATGCCGGGCTGGTTGGAGATGCTGGTGGAGGTCGGCGCGGGGCGGCTGTCGTCGGTGCGCGTCGTTCCCACGGGCGGCGATTGGGTGCGGCCCGAGGTGGCCCATCGGCTACAGGCTGATGCGCCCGGGTTGCGGTTCGCCGGCCTGGGCGGTGCTACCGAAACTGCGGTGCACAACACAATTTTCGAGTTGGAAGCCTCAGGCCAGCTTCCGGCCGATTGTGCCGCACTGCCATATGGGAAACCGCTGCCCAATAACGCCTGCCGGGTGGTCAACGAGACGGGCGGCGACTGCCCCGATTGGGTGGTCGGCGAGCTGTGGGTGTCAGGACGGGGCGTTGCCCGCGGCTACCGGGGGCGCCCGGATCTAACCGCACAGCGTTTCGTCGTGCACGACGGCCGGACGTGGTACCGCACCGGTGATCTGGCCAGATACTGGCCGGACGGCACACTGGAGTTTGTTGGACGCGCCGATCACCGCGTCAAGCTCAGCGGCTACCGCGTCGAACTCGGCGAGGTGGAGGCTGCGCTGCGGCAGGTACCCGGTGTTGCGATAGCAGTTGCCGCCGTCCTGTCGATGCCGGGCGGCGCCGACGTGTTGGCCGCGGCCGTACGCGCTGAGGACACCCACCTGACCGCTGACGGTATCCGGGATGCCCTGACCGAAGTTGTTCCCGCGCATATGATCCCGCGTCACGTGTTGCTGCTGGATCACATCCCGTTCACTCTTGGCGGCAAGATCGATCGGCGCGCCGTCGAGGACCAGCTTGCCGCGACCGTCATGGATGTAGCCGAGCCCGATCATCGGGCCCCGTCGACGCCGCTGCAATCCGCGCTTGCCGCGATCGTCGGCGAGGTGCTCGGGGTGGACTCGGTCGGTGTCGACGATGACTTCTTTGCTCTTGGCGGCGACTCGGTGCTGGCGACTCAGGCCGTGGCTCGTATCCGGGCGTGGCTGGATACCCCCGATGTGATGGTCGCCGACATCTTCGCTGCCCGAACCGTTTCGGAGCTGGCCGGATTGCTCTGCCGACGAGAGCGCGAACCCGGGCGGCTCCGCCAGGTTGCCGAATTATATCTGGAAGTTATCCACATGGAGGCTGACCACGTAGTATCGGCGATCGCGGAAACTGAGACGGTGCAATGACTTCCGCTGTGCAGAACACGTTCTTGCCCTGGATCAAGCTTGTGTCCGGACGCGGCGGGGCGCGCGCCGGCGCGACCGTAGTTTTCCCGCACGCCGGGGCAGGCGCCGCGAGTTACCGCCGGCTAGCGACCGCACTGGCTGCCAGTGGCGACACGTACACCGTGCAGTATCCACAGCGCGCGGATCGGGTGCGCGAGCCTGCCCCGGAGACCGTCCGTGACCTTGCGCTCGGGCTGTTCGACGGCGGACCGTGGAAACGGGTTGCGCCGCTGCGGCTTTTCGGACACAGCATGGGCGCGGTCGTCGCCTTCGAGTTCGCCAGGGTCGCCGAATCCCGTGGCGTCGCCGTAGAGCGGCTGTGGGTATCCGCAGGTCCGGCTCCGTCCGCCGTCGCCGGAATGCCAGAGCTGCCCACCAGCGACGACGGACTGCTCGCCGATCTCGCCGATCTCGGTGGCACCGCGCCCGAGCTGCTCGCCGATCAAGAAATCGCCGAGCTACTGACCGCCGCGGTACGCGCGGACTACCAGGCGATCAACCGCTACGACTGCGCTCCCGGTGTCCGTATTCGTGCCGACATCTGTGTGCTGGGGGGGCGCGACGACCACCGCGTTGACGCTGCTGCTTTGCAGCTATGGGAAGACCACACGGCGGGCGCGTTCGAGCTTTCGCTCTACCCCGGGGGCCATTTCTATCTCGACGAGCACATCGACGCTGTTGCCGCGCAGGTGAATGCCGGTGGCTGACGACCAATTTGCCGCCGATCCGGTGGTGATCGTCGGCATGGCCGTCGAGGCACCCGGTGGTATCGACACGCCCGAGAGCTACTGGGAGCTGCTGGCAGGCGGCCGCGAGGCGTTGGGTCCGTTTCCCGCCGACCGCGGCTGGCGCGTCCGCGAACTGCTGGCGCTCTCGCGGCGCAACGGGTTCAAGGAGATCCACGACTGCGGTGGGTTCCTAGCCGGTGCAACGACTTTCGATCCTGAATTCTTCGGTATCTCGCCGCGCGAGGCCGTCGCGATGGATCCCCAGCAGCGCGTTGCGCTTCGGGTGTCGTGGCGTGCACTGGAAAACAGCGGGATCAACCCTGACGATCTGGCGGGCCACGACGTAGGCTGCTTTGTCGGCGCTTCGGCTACCGGATATGGGCCGCAGATGGCCGAGTTTTCCCCGCACAGCGGTCATCTGCTCGCCGGGACCGCGTTGAGCGTGATCTCCGGGCGGATCGCCTACACCCTGGGGTTAGTCGGCCCGGCACTGACCGTGGACTCGTCCTGCGCGTCCGCGCTGGCAGCGCTTCACGTCGCCGCGCGCTCGGTGCAGAATGGCGACTGCGACCTGGCGCTGGCCGGCGGTGTCAACGTGCTGGGCTCGCCCGGCTTCTTTGTAGAGTTCTCCAAACAACACGCGCTGTCCGACGACGGACATTGCCGGCCTTACAGCGCACAGGCCAGCGGGACGGTGTGGGCTGAGGGTGCTGCAATGTTTGTGCTGCAACGCAAATCGTCGGCACGCCGCGATGGTCGGCCGATCTTGGCGGAGGTCAGCGCCACCGCCGTCAACCAGGATGGCCGCAGCGCAGGGCTTAGCGCCCCCAGCGCTGACGCACAGATTCGTCTGTACCGTCGTGCCATCACCGAGGCCGGAATAACGCCCGACGAGGTCGGGATGGTCGAGGGGCACGGCACCGGCACCCGACTTGGTGACCGCACCGAGCTGCAGTCGCTTGCACAAACTTACGGCGCTACCCGGGCCCGTGGTGGGGCTCTGCTGGGTTCGGTGAAATCGAACCTTGGTCACGCCTTGGCGGCCAGCGGGGCATTGGGGCTGGCGAAGGTTCTAGTGTCCGCCGAACACGCTGCCATACCACCGACTTTGCATGCCGCCGAGCCGAGCAATGAGATCGACTGGGACAGCCAAGGTTTGCGTCTCGCGATGGACTTGACGCCGTGGCCTGCGGTCGGTGGCCGGCGGATCGCGGCCACCTCGGCGTTCGGTATTGCCGGCACCAATGCGCACGTGGTCGTTTCGCTTCCGGAGGTCGCGTGATGCCCGCGCATCCGCTGCCCGACAATCGGGTGCCGGTCGTGCTTTCTGCGCACGACGACTCGCTGATCGGTCAAGACGCCCAGGCGATCCTGGAGTATCTCGACCGCGCAGGCGAGGACCCGACGGTCGGGGTGGCGTCTACCCTGCTGCATCTGCGGCGGGTGCGCCGGTACCGCGCGGTCGCGCGGGCGACTGACCGCGCCGAGTTGGTGGCCGGCTTGTCGGCACTGGCCCGCGGCGACGAGCACCCACTCGTCACGCGATCTTCGAAAACCGCTGCGCCGTCGATCGCGTTCGTGTTTCCCGGCCAGGGCAACCAGTGGCCATCGATGGGCGCCGAGGCTTATCGGCTACTGCCGGCGTACCGCGCGGAGGCGGACGTTTGCGCCCAGGCGTTTGTTGAGGCCGGGCTGTTGTCGCCGCTGCCGTATCTGACTGAAGACAAAGAGCGCAACTGGTCGCGCACTGAAATCCAGGGTGCGCAGTTCATCCACGCGGTCGGTCTGGCCCAGCAGTGGCGATCTCACGGCATGTTTCCCGATATCACCATCGGACACAGCCTCGGTGAGGTCGCGGCAGCGTATGTGGCCGGCATGATTGCGTTGTCCGACGCGGTCGCGTTGGTGGGTGCCCGCGCCGCGGTCGTTGACGGGCTGACGGGTCGATATGCCATGGCGGTGCTCGGCGTCGGCGACGACGAGGCGCAGTCTCTAGTCGGCGAAACACCAGGCTGGCTGGAAGTTTCGGCGGTCAACGGGCCGTCGTCCACAGTGGTGTCCGGTGATTACGATGCAGTGGTCGCGGCGACTGGCCTGGCGAAGCAACGGGGTGTGTTTGCCCATCAACTTTCGGTCGACTACCCGGGCCACACCAGCGCGCTGCGGCCGTTGCGCTCTGACTTGACTGAGCTGTTACCGAGGTCGACATTCCGGGATGGGTCGGTGACTTTCGTCAGCTCGACTTACGGCGCAGAGGTAAGCAGCGACGCCGATTTCTCCGATTACTGGTATGAAAGCCTGTGTAGCACGGTGCGTTTCGATCGCGCTGTGGTAGCTGCGCAGAAGCGGGGAGCTAACACGTTCGTCGAGTTGTCCGCACACCCGTCGTTGTTGTATCCGCTGGCCGAATTGGTCGACGACGAGTCGGCGGTGATTGTCGGCTCGGGGCATCGGGACGAGCCCGTCACCGAGGTACTGTCGGCGAGCATCGCGGCCCTGGCGATCGCGGATTCCGGCTACCACTGGGCCGACACGATGCCGGCGGATATTCGAGCGCCGCTTCGCGGATTCCCGAATGCTCCCATGCGTGCTGTGCACCTGTGGGCTGCCGCAACGCCTCCAGCGCATGACCGGGGGAACACGCCTACGGTTGCTGTCGAGGACTGGCACCACGCCGCGCTACCGATCACCCCGAACGAGACGCGCCTCGCGATCGCCGGCGATATCACGGGCGCGCTGGCAGATCGACTGACGGATGCTGTTGCGGCGCATGGTGACTGCGATCTCGTTTCACCCGACGAGGCAGACATCGTCGCGGTGATCGCCCCTGCTATTGATCAGCTCGACGTGACGGCGGCCATCGAAGAGATCGTCGGCAGCCGCGGCGTGGGACTACCCGACTATGCCGCGGTCATCGGTCCACGTTGCCGAGCCGTGTGGTTACTGACCGCCAGCGGCGAACGGGTCCACGCCGAGGATGCGGAAGTCAGGCCCGCGCAGGCGGCGTTGGCCGCGATGCACCGCAGCGTCAGCTTCGAGTTCCCGGACCACACTTTCGGCAACCTGGACCTGCCGTCGCGCGATATCGATCAACCGACCGCGACCGCTGCCGTCAACGTGCTTATTGGTGACCCGGCGGTCACGGCGTTGCGTGCCAACGGTTCGCGCTATGTCCGAAGCTTCCGCGAGTGCCGCGACTCCTTGAGCGCGGGCGCCCTGGACGCCGCTGAGCTCGAGAACGTGGTGATCACCGGCGGCAACGGAGCCATCGGTCTGCGGTGTGCCCAGCACTGCCTCGAACACGGGGCGCAGAAGGTAATCCTGTTGAGCCGCACCGGGCTCGACCCTGTGATGCTGGGCCGGCTGGCCGAACGATACAACGCCGAAGTGCATGCCCCGCTGTGCGACATCACCGATCCTGCTGCGATGTCCTCCGTTGCCGCCGAATATGGCGGTAGCGGCGCGTCATTGCTGATTCACACCGCAGGGATCGCGATGACCCGCACGCATGCTCAGCTCACCGGCGAGGACCTGGCCGCCGTGTGTGCGGCGAAGGTCGCCGGGCTGGCGTTGCTGACCGCTGCCTGGCCGTTGCGGGCTGACTGCCGAATCCTGGCCTGCTCGTCCGTGTTCGGCGTGTGGGGTGGCCGCGGTCACGCCGCTTACGCGGCGTCCAACCGGCTGCTCGATGTACTGGCCGCCCAGCTGCGCGCCAAGGGGCTGGACTGCACCGCGATTCGATGGGGACTGTGGCAGGACGCCGGGGTCGTGGAGGCCGGTGAGATCGCCCGCACCCAGCGCTCCGGCCTGATCGCGATGGAAGCAGAGGCAGCGTTGGAGGCCGGTCTGGCCCGGTATGCCGACGATCCGCTGATCTTTGCCGCTGACTTCGACCGACTTCGGGTGATGCTCGATGCTCCGGCTCCGGCGACTGGCAACGGCTTTGATGGCAAACCCCTTGCCGATGTTGTGCACAGCGAACTGGCCGCGACATTGCACCTTGGCGATTCGTTGTCGATCGACCCGGACGCCTCACTCATCGATCTCGGCTTGGATTCGCTGTTGGCGCTCGATCTGCGCAGGCGACTGCGCCGCGCCGTCGGGCATTCGGCACCGGTCGCGCAAATGCTCGGCGGCATCACCGTCAGTGAACTGATCGACGCACTCGGAAAGGTTGGAAGCCACGCGTGACTGATATCACGGGCACCGACACGCTCGACGCACAGCGGCTGGAGTTGTTGCGCCGCAGGATCGCTGAGCGTGGCTTGGCCCGGTCGAGCGCGGTCGCAGAGGTCCCTGCGCCTACGCATCCGGAGATGTCAGACGGTCAGCGGCGGATGTGGTTCGTGCAGTCGGTCGACCCCGACAGTGCGCTACTCAACATCTGCGTCTCCTATCGGCTCACCGGCAATGTCGATGTCGCACGGTTGCGGCGTGCGGTGGACGCCGTCGCGTTGCGCCACCCGCTCTTGCGCACGGTCTATCGCACCGACAGCCACGGCGATCCGCATCCGGTGACCCGCGACGATCTGCGGCCGGCCTGGGCGGAGCACGACTTGTCCGGGCTTGCCGACCAGCCTCGCCGGCTGCGGCTGGAAGTGCTTGCGCAGCGGCAGTTTCAGCAACCTTTCGACTTGACCGGAGATTCGCCGCTGCGGGTCACGGTAGTGCGGATGGGCCCAGCCGAGCTGATGCTACTGCTCAGCGCGCACCACATCGCGTGGGACGACGGGTCGTGGGCGCCGTTTTTTACCGACCTCACGCGGGCCTACGTCGATCCGGGGAGTACCTCTACCGGGGCGGCTGTCATGGCCGACGCGGTCGGAGACCTTGACGAAGATTTGGCCTACTGGCGTCCGCTGATGGCGGATCTGCCTGAACCGCTGGAACTTCCGGGCCCTCACGGCTCAGTGGTACCGAGCACGTGGCGCGCCCAGCGCGCCGTTACACGGTTGTCGGCGGACACCATGGACCGCGTTGCGGCGCTTGCCAGGCAGACCGGCGCGACCCCCTACATGGTGTTGATGGCTGCGTTCGGCGCGTTGGTTCACCGCTATACCCACTCGACCGATTTTCTGGTCGCGGCGCCGGTGCTGAATCGGGGCGCTGGGACGGAGAATGCGATCGGGTACTACGGCAATACCGTGGTGATGCGGATGCGGCCGCAGCCCCGAAAGACGTTCCGTGAACTGCTGGCCGAAACTCGGGACAGCGCGGTCGGTGCGCTTGCTCATTCGCGTGTCGATTTGGAATGGCTTGTGCGCGTATCGAATCCCGACCGCAGACACGGTGCCGAGCGGATGACCCGGGTCAGCTTCGGCCTTCGCGAACCCGATGGCGGCGGCTTCGCCCCACCGGGGGTGCGATGCGAGCGCGCCGAACTGCGCGGTCATTTCAGCCAGCTGCCGCTGAGCATGATGATCGAGGCGCCCGCCCCGGACGGAAGCGCTTTGGTCGAAGCCGAATACCTGGTCGAGGTGTTGGATGGCCGATTGGTGGATCAACTGCTGCGTCAGTATGCCGAGCTGTTGGACAACGCGCTGACCGATCCCGATATCACGCTGTCAGCATGCGGATTGATGAGCGACGCCGACGCCGAGTGGCTGCGCCGAATGTCAACCGGGGAAGAGTTTGCGACCCCGGCCACCACGCTTCCCGCACTGGTCACCGAGCGGGCAGCCCGCTCACCTGAGGCGGTCGCCGTCGTGTACGAAGGCCGTCAGTACAGCTATCGCGAGATCAATGAGGAAGCAAATCGGGTCGCGCACTGGCTGATCGAGCGCGGTATCGGCACCGAGGACCGCGTCGCGGTACTGATGGACAAGTCGCCCGAGCTCGTCATCACCGCGCTGGGCGTCCTCAAAGCCGGAGCGGTCTATCTTCCGGTCGATCCGACTTACCCCGAGGACCGGCTGGCGTTCATCCTGCAGGACGCGGCGGCCAAACTGGTGCTGCGCGAACCGGTTGCGGGGTTGGCGGACTATCCGACCACCGCGCCCGAGTTGATCAGGCCGCTGCAGCCGGCCAACATCGCCTACCTGATCTACACCTCGGGTTCGACCGGGCTGCCCAAGGGCGTTCCGGTTCCGCATGCACCGATCGCCGAATACTTCATCTGGTTCGGCGACGAATACCGGGTCGACGAAACCGACCGGCTGCTGCAGGTGGCATCGCCGAGCTTCGACGTGTCGATCGGTGAGATCTTCGGAACATTGATTTGCGGTGCGCGGCTGGTCATTCCGCGGCCCGACGGTTTGCGCGACATCGGATACCTGACGGAACTCGTGCGCCGCGAAGGCATCACCTCGATGCACTTCGTCCCCTCGCTGCTAGGGCTCTTTTTGTCGCTGCCGGGTGTCAACCAGTGGCGCACGCTGCGCCGCGTGCCCATCGGCGGTGAGCCTCTCCCGGGCGAGATCGCCGACAAGTTCCACGCCACGTTCGATGCGCTGCTGTACAACTTCTACGGGCCAACCGAAACCGTCGTCAACGCCACCAGCTACCCCGTGCAAGGCGCGCAGGGCACCCGAGTGGTGCCGATCGGGCGACCCAAAATCAACACCCAGATACATCTGCTCGACGACGCGCTGCAGCCGGTCCCGCCGGGCGTGATCGGCGAAATCTACATCGGCGGAACACATGTCGCGCGCGGTTATCATCGCCGGCCGGGGCTTACCGCCGAACGTTTCATCGCCGACCCGTTCGTCCCCGGCGGACGACTATATCGATCCGGCGATTTGGCGCGGCGTAACGCCGAGGGCGACATCGAATTCATCGGCCGCGCCGACGAGCAGGTAAAGATCCGCGGTTTCCGCATCGAATTGGGCGAAGTCGGCGCTGCCATTTCGGTCGATCCCAGCGTCGGACAGGCCGTCGTGGTGGCCGCCGACCTGCCGCAGCTGGGCAAGAGCCTCGTCGGTTATCTGACGCCGGCGGACGGCGCGGCTTGCGAGACCGTAAACGTCGAAAGGATCCGCGCCAGGGTGGCCGCCGCGCTGCCGGATTACATGACCCCCGCGGCCTACGTGGTGCTCGACGAGATACCGATCACCGCGCACGGCAAGATCGACCGCGCCGCGCTACCCGAGCCGCAGATCGCGCCCGCCACCGAATACCGCGACCCCGCGACCGCAACCGAACAGCGAATCGCCGCCCTGTTTTCCGAGCTGCTCGGCCACGCCCTGGTTGGTGTCGACGATTCGTTTTTCGACCTCGGAGGCCATTCGTTGGTGGCCACCAAGCTCGTCATGGCAATCCGATCGGAATGTGGTGTCGAAATCGGTATTCGGGACGTCTTCGAGTTGTCGACGGTTGCCCGGCTGGCCGAGCGGGTCGACCAGTTGCACGGTGGTCAGGTAGCGCGACCGCGGCCCAAGCTGGTCGCGACGAGCCACGACGAACCCTTGCCGCTGTCGGCCTCGCAACTGCGCACCTGGTTCGCCTACCGCGTTGAGGGACCCAGTCCGGTCAACAACATTCCGTTTGCGGCGAGGCTGACCGGACCTTGGGACGTTGACGCGATGATCGCCGCCGTCGGCGACCTCGTTGTCCGCCACGAAATCCTGCGCACTACCTACCTCGAAATCGACGGTGTTCCTTATCAAGTGGTCACGCCGGTCAGTGAGATCCCGGTCCGCCGTGCCACCGGCGACGGTGATGACTGGCTGCAATCCCAGCTGGACATGGAGCGTCGACATTGCTTCGAGCTGGACAACGAACTGCCGTTTCGGGTCGCGCTGCTCAGTTCCGCACACGCACCCGAGGAGCAGGTGCTGTCGCTGGTGGTGCACCACATCGCCGCCGACCATTGGTCAGCAGGCGTACTTTTCACGGATTTGTTGACTGCTTATTTCGCGCGTCCGGCCGGCGAGGCGCCCGCATGGGTCCCTCTTCGGGTGCAGTATGCCGATTACGCAGCGTGGCAGGGCGCGTTGCTCGCGGATACGTCGGGTGCGCAGCGCGAGTACTGGACTCGCCAGCTGGCAGGACTGCCGGAGGACACCGGGTTGCGACCGGACTTTCCGCGGCCACCGCTGCCCAGCAGTGACGGCCAAGCCGTCGAATTCGGCATCGAATCCGCTACCCGGGCCAAGCTTGCCGAACGATGCCGCGAACTGGGTGTCACCGAATTCATGCTGCTGCAGGCCGCCGTCGCCGTCGTGCTGCACAAGGCCGGCGGGGGAGTGGACATCCCGCTGGGCACACCGGTCGCCGGCCGTGCCGAAGCCGAATTAGACCAACTGATCGGGTTTTTCGTCAACATCCTGGTGCTTCGCAACGATTTGCGCGCCAACCCGACGCTGCGCCAGCTGTGCTACCGAGTCCGAGACACGGCGCTGGCTGCCTACTCAAACCAAGACCTGCCGTTCGACCGAGTGGTCGACAGCGTGAACCCGGTGCGCTCGCTGGCGCGCAACCCGCTGTTCCAGGTCGTCGTGCACGTGCGCGATCACCTGCCTGCCACCCGAGTGATCGATCAAGAAACCGTGTGCACCACTCTGGATCCGCCCTTTGACATGGCGCACGCCGATCTGAGCGTCAACTTCTTCGGCACCGACAGGGGTTACCGCGGCCAGATCATTTTCCGCACCGAGCTATACCGCAGGTCGACGATCGAACGGGTGGCCGGCTGGCTGACGCGGGTTGTCAACGAATTCGCCGACAACCTCGATCAGAGGTTGCGCGATGTCGCATTGATCGACGCCCGCGAGCAACACCGGACCCTCGATAACTGGAGCCGCGGCGAACAGCCGCCGCCCGATCGGCCACGCACCATCCCCGAGTTGCTGGAACCGAGCCGGCAGTGGGGGCCCGACCGGATCGCGGTGCGGTGTGGTGGCGACGAAATCGATTATCCTGCGCTGCACCGTCGTTCCGATAACCTGGCGGCATTGCTCACCGATCGTGGGGTGGGCCCAGGCTCTCTGGTCGGGCTGTCAACGCGACGCAGCATTGACCTGGTGGTGGCGCTGGTGGCCATCATGAAAGCCGGAGCCGGCTACTTCCCGATTGACCCCGGTTACCCGTTGGCGCGTAAGCAATTCATGCTCGATGAGGTCGAGCCGGCGGTCGTGGTGGCAACCGCCGAAGCAGTCGACACGATGCCGACGGCGGCGGGCGTCGAGCTCCTTTTGCTCGATGACCCGAAAATACGTGCCGCAGTGGAGGACACTTCCGACGGACGGACGTTGCCGGCGCCGCATCCCGACGATCCGATGTTTCTGGTCTTCACCTCGGGATCCACCGGGGCGCCGAAAGGCACTGTCGGCACTCATCGTTCGATGACGGCCCGGCTGGATTGGCAGCTGCGTCGTTACCCGCCCAGGACGCGCGACATTCGATTGGCGCAGGCCTCGATCACATTCCTTGAGGGCGGTATGGAGCTGCTCGCCGGCCTGGCCGCCGGTGCCACGATGATCCTGGCCGACGATGCCGAGCACCGTGACCCCGAAGCGTTGGCGGCGCTGATGCAACGCCATTCGGTCGCTCAGGTGACCGCGGTGCCAAGTTTGGTCTCAGCGCTGGCGGATGCCGGTCCCGACGCGCTGCATTCGCTGTCTCGGTTGGTGTGTGGCGGAGAACCTGTGAGCACGTCGCTATTACACCGGCTGGTAGCGGCATGCGGGGACGGCCCAGCGCTGCTGAACAATATCGGCTCAACCGAAACCTCCGGCGCCGTATCGCGAGGGCCGCTGAGCTTGCCGATCCCGTTGGTTGGCAAGCCCTTACCGGGAGCCGACGCGTATCTGCTCGACGACGGCTTGCGGCCGGTGCCGGTCGGCGTGGTCGGCGAGCTCTACTATGCCGGCGACCAGTTGGCCCGCGGGTACTGGAAGCGGCCTGCTTTGACCGCGGCACGGTTTGTCGCGAATCCCTATGCGACCGAGCCAGGCGCGCGGTTGTATCGCAGTGGGGACCTGGCTCGATGGACAGAGGACGGTCAGCTGGAATTCATCGGACGCGCCGACCATCAGGTCAAGGTGCGCGGCTTCCGAGTCGAGCTGGCTGAAGTCGAGGCCGCGCTGACCGCGGCGCCTGGTGTCGGGGCGGCGGCCGCCCGCACCTGGGAGGTCCAGGGCACCAGCACGTTGGCCGGGTATGTTGTGCCGCAACAGCCGATCACCGATGAGGCGCAGAAAGCGGCGTTCGCCGGGTCGGTACGGTCCGCGGTCGCTGCGACCTTGCCCGGCTACATGGTGCCGTCGTCGCTGACCGTGCTCAACGCCATGCCCAAGACCGACTCGGGCAAATTGAACCGGCCCGGGCTGCCGCGGCCGGCGGTCAGCACCAGTGGACAGACCGAACCACCACGCACCGAGACCGAACGCGCGCTGGCGACAGTATTCGCCGACCTACTGTCGACCGCCGAAGTCGGGCGCGACGACGACTTCTTCACGCTCGGCGGCGACAGCATCTTGTCGGTGCAACTGGCCGCTCGAGCGCGGGCGGCCGGCTTTGCGATCAACCCGCGCATGGTGTTTGAAAACCCGACCGTGCAGCAGCTGGCTGCCGCTCTGGTTCAGCAGGATTCATTGCCCGCCGACACCAGCTTCGAGCCGATGAGCACCTCCGGACTTTCCGAAGCCGACTTGACCGCCGTGACACAACTTTGGTCAACATCGCGTGACGGTGCACCATGACCGTCGCGCCCGACATCGAAGACGTCATGGCACTGAGCCCCCTGCAAGAGGGCTTGTATTCACTGACCGTCCTGTCTGAGTTGGCCGATTCTGCCGCAGACGAACTCATCGACGACCCGTACGTGATCGGGATGGCCGCAGACATAACCGGTGCGCTTGATGCCGACCTGCTTCGGGATTGCGCGGCAAAGATGTTGACCCGCCATCCGAACCTACGCGCCAGCTTCTTCAGCCGTGGGATTGCGCGGCCGGTGCAAATTGTGCCGTCACATGTCGAGCTGCCATGGAGACACATCGCCGCCACGCGCGCAGATGTGGAGGCGCTCGAGACCGCGGAGCGCCGGCGGCCGTTCGATTTCGAACGCGCACCGGCGATCCGCTTCCTGCTTCTTGAATTGCCGAACGCACAGTGGCATTTGGTGATCACCGCCCACCACATCGTCATCGACGGGTGGTCACTGCCAGTGTTCGTCAACGAGATGATGATCCTGTATCAGTCCGGGGGAAACCTCGAAGCGCTGCCCGGAATGCCGCGGCCGTACCGCGATTACATCGGATGGCTGGCCAACCGCGATCACGCTGCCAGCCAACAGATCTGGCGCCAACACCTAGCCGATCTGCCCGGACCGACGCTGCTGACCGCGGCGCTCGGCGGGGAGGCCTGGGCGTCCAGCGGGCTGCCGCGGCGCACCGAGCTGCGAGTTGATCCTCAGGCCACAGCACGGCTGGTTGAGGGTGCCCGTGCGCGAGGGATCACCGTCAACACCCTGCTGCAGATGGCGTGGGCGTTGGTGGTGTCGCGGCTGACGGACCGCGACGACGTGGTGTTCGGAGTGACCGTGTCCGGCAGGCCGGCCGACTTGGCCGGTGTCGAAACGATGATCGGACTGTTCATCAATACTGTGCCGCTGCGGGTTCGGCTCGACGCCACTACCGCGGTCGGCGGGCAATGCCGCGCCGTGCAACGCGATGCGGCGATGCTGCGCGAGCACGGTTACCTCGGGCATGCACAGCTGCGGACGCTGGGCGGCGTCGGCGAAATGTTCGACACCTTGCTGGTGTATGAGAACTTTCCGCTGGGCGGAATGGGCGCAGACAGCGAATGGACCAGCGCCGGCGTAACTTTCCGGCCCGCTGCGCTGGAAAGCCTGACGCATTTCCCGGTTGTGCTCGCCGCCCACATGGCCGGCGGCGAACTGATCATGCAGATGGAGGTGGTCGATGGCGCACTGGGCGCAACGACCGCCGCTACGCTGAGTCGTCGGGTGCTTGCGACTGCGCAGCGTCTACTGCAGATGTGGGAGCGGCCGCTGCGTGAGGTCAGCGTGCTGCTCGACGGCGAATCCACACCGCTACTCGGTGATGACGCTCCGATGCCGCTTGCGCCGCTGAGCATCCACGCGCGGTTCGCTGCGATCGCGGAGAGGATGCCCGACAACGTCGCGATCAGCTGGGCCGACGGCCAACTGAGCTACCGCGAACTCGATTCGTCCGCTAAC